>DAISKN010000449.1:0-6061 GCA_036820975.1 Acidobacteriota bacterium
CCGCTCCCGACGGGAGCCGGTTCTACTTCACCAACGAGGCGAACGAAACGCTGGACGTCGTCGACGGGAAGACGCTCGCCGTCACCAAGAGCATCCCGCTGAGCGGACGGCCCAACAACCTCGCCATCAGCCGCGACGGCCGGAGGGTCTACGTGGCGATCGTCGCTCCGCCGGGAGCGGTCGACGTCATCGACACGCCCACCCTCGAGCTCGACCAGACGATCCCGACGCGCGGCGGAGTGCACAACACCTTCCTCACCCCCGATGGAAGACACGTCATCGCCGGCTCGATCGTGGGAAAGAACCTGACGGTCATCGACCAGAAGACCGAGGAGCCGCTCTGGACGCTGTACTTCGAGAACGGCGTCCGCCCGATCGCGTTCGACACCAACCCCGACGGCTCGACGCGGAGGATGTTCGTCCAGATCTCGAACTACCACGGCTTCTTCATCGTGGACTTCGCGGAGCGCAAAGAAATCGGACGGATGGAGCTTCCTTCGCTTCCGAAGGAGAAGCAGAACTGGGACACCCTCCAGGGCTCGCCTTCCCATGGAATCGGCGTCACGCCCGATGGAAAGACGCTCTGGGTCTGCAGCAAGGTGAACCACGCCGTCTACGGCTATTCGCTCCCGGACTTGAAGCTGCTCGGAGGAGTCGAAGTCGGCCACCACCCCGACTGGCTCACCTTCACCCCCGACAGCAAGACCGTCTACGTCGCGAACGCGGGATCGAACTCCGTCTCCGCCGTCGACATCGCCTCGATGAAGGAAGTCGCCAGGATCCCCGTGGGACAAGTTCCGAAGCGGAACATCACCGCGATCGTCCGTTGACGCGCCGCATCTTTCTTCTTCTCGCGGCAGCGCTCTCACCCGGCGTTCGCCCCGCGACCGCGCAGAAATCGTTCCGACTCCGCACCCCCGAGATCCTCGATGAGAGCGGGAAGGTCCGCGTGTTCGTGGGCTACGACCCCGAGAACTATTTCCTCGAGTTCGACACGTTCCTGGACGTGGCAGGGAACGAGAAGCTCCTGGAGCGTCTAGGAGCGAAGCGCTAGCCGCGCCTCCTCGACGTGGTCGCGGTCGAGGTCTCCGTCCTTCCAGAGGTCGTAAAACCGCTGGAAGTACTCTCTCGCTTTCGCGGTGTCCCCTCGCTTGTCGTGGATCTTCGCCAGATAGTAGAAGCTCCGCACGTAGGGGATAGGCCAGAACACTCGCTCGGTCGTGCTGGATACGACCTTCTGGAGCCATTCCTCCGCCCGTTCGTCCTCGCCGGCGGCCAGGTGCGCGGAGGCGAGACTGAACCAGACAGGGACATGCTGGGGAACGTTGGTCGGGCCGGGAAGGCCTCGGGGCGGCAGCGTGGAAGCCGCCCTCTGGAGCTCTTCGATCGCCCCGCGCGCGTCACCCCGCGCCAGCAGAAGCTCGCCTCTGAGATGGTGGTAGCGGCGCTTCTCTTTCTCCGTAGGAAGGGCGTCCGCGTTCGTTCGAAGCTCCTCGGCGAAACGGTCCGCCTCCCCGCGCTTCCCGAGGCGCTCTTCCGCGAGCGCCGCGAAGAAAAGACCCGCCCACTCGCCGAAGTTCCCCTCTCCTGCGACCCGGGCCTCGCTCGCGTGCCGGAGGGCCAGCTCCGGCTCGCCTCTTTCGAGCAGTAGGTGCGCCGCAATGACATGGGCACGGCCCGAGAGGGGCCCGGGACCGCCGGACGCCCGGGCGGCCTCTTCCGCAGCCGAAAGAGCCTCGGTGGAACGACCCTGCTGAAGAAGAGAAAGACCGAGGAGCTGCGAGCCGATAAAGCGAAAGAACGGCTCATCGACAGACTGTAGTTCTCGCGCGATCGGCTCGGCGGCGCCGGGCTCGTTCAGGATGAGGTGGGCCTGCACCCGGCCCATACGGGGCCGCGGCTCCGTAGGACCGAGTGACTGCGCGCGCTCGAATCTTTCGAGCGCTTCGGCCGGCCTTCCGAGTCGATTCAGGTGCTGGCCCGAGCTGAACAGCACGGAAGCGTTGTCGGGATAAGTCGTCACCGCGTCCTGGAGGATTGCGGATGCCTTCTGGTCTTCACCCATTGCGGCGTAGACTTCTGCCAGGTTGGTTTGAGTGGCGACGAAGCGAGCGCCTCGGTCCACGAGGAACTGATAATGCGTCACGGATTCCTCGTAGTGCTCGAACTGTTCCAGCAGCAACCCCAGATTGTTCCGCGCCGAGGCGTGATCGGGATACAAGTCCACCGCTTTCCGATAAGCCTCTATTGCCCGAACGAACGTCTTCTCCTGGCGCATGTAGTAGACGCCTTCTATGTAGTAGCGCTCCCGAGGGGTGAGCCGGTCCAGGTGCTCGAGGGTTCGTTCGGCATAGCTCACCGATTCCCGGTCGTGCCCGAGGTTGTAGTGCACGACCGAAAGCTTCGCCATGGCCATGGCGAAGCGAGGATCGAGCTTCAACGCCTCCTCGTACCGGAGGGCTGCCTCGCGGTAGCTTCCGCGCTCCTGGAGGTTGATGCCCTCGGCGTACTCGCGGTAGGCATCGACCGACGCGGTGGTGACGTCCCTCAGGTCCCGGTCGAGCTCGCCCACCGCCTCGGGAACGACATCGAGCCTGAGGCGCACGCGGCGCGAGAGATCGTCGACCATCTCGAAAAGGCTCGCTTCACCCACGCCCTCGACCTTTTCGGATGTCAGGATGCGCCCCGTCGCGGCCTCCTGAATCCGCACGTTGATGCGAATACTCTCCCCCGCCTTCATGAAGCTTCCCTCGAGAACGGTCTCGACCCCGCCCCGCTTCGCGAGGTCCTGAACGACTTCCAGAGATTCGATCCTCTCGTCGAGCCGCTTCATGTCCCGAAGGACCTGGTAGAGACGGTCGGTGCTCAGCACGTCGAGGTGAGTCGATTGCGAGAGGTCGGTGATGAGCATGTCGGCGAGCCCCGTCTGGAGCCAGTCGAGGGAAGAATCTCCACTCAAGTTCTCGAAGCGCAAAACGGCGAGGGAGGGTTTACCCGCGGAAGGGAGGGGAGTCGGGGCGGGTGACTCCCGCCGCAAAAGAAGCGCGACCGCGGCCGCGGCGAGAGCTACCACGACCGGCGCGCCGACAGGGGCCCACCTCCATCGCCGAGGTCCTGCCTCGGCCGTCGGCGGTGAAATCGACGAGACGGACCCGGAGTCGATCCGGCGGCGGGCAGCGCGAAGGTCGACCACCAGGTCCTTCATCGACTGATACCTGTCCGCGGGATCTTTCGCCAGGCACTTGTCCAGGATTCGCTGGAGCTCGCCCGTGTCGAGCGACCGATCGGGGGGCGCTTCGAGCCGCGGAGTCGGCGCGCTCACGATCGCCTGGAGGATCTCGAGCTGGCTGGCGCCATCGAACGGACGCCGTCCGGAGAGCATCTCGAACAGGAGCACTCCGAAAGAGAAGACGTCGGTTCGATGATCCACCCGCGCGGCGCGGGCCTGCTCGGGCGACATGTAGAGGACAGTGCCCAAAACCACACCGGGCTCCGTGCCGAGCGCGGAGCGCGTGGCGCTCTCGCTTCCGCTTCCCCCCAGCGGCTCGACGAGCTTCGCGAGCCCGAAGTCGATGATCTTCGGATGGCCGTCCTCCGTGAGCATCACGTTCGCCGGCTTCAAGTCGCGATGGACCACGCCCCGATCGTGGGCGCGGGCGAGCCCTTCCGCGATTTCCGTCGCGATCTCGAGCGCGCGCGTCCAGGGGAGGCGCCCTTCGAGGAGGCGGTCCTGGAGCTTCTCTCCGCGGATGAGCTCCATGGTGAGGAACGTCACCCCATCCGCCTCGTCGATCTCGTGGATGACGGCGATATTGGGATGCTCGAGCTTCGAGGCCGCGCGGGCTTCCTGCTCGAATCGGCGGCGCCTTTCCGGATCGGCCACCAGATCCAGGGGGAGAACTTTGAGGGCCACTTCCCGGTCGAGCTTGGTGTCGAGGGCGAGGTAGACGATTCCCATCCCTCCCCGGCTGACCTCCGCGAGGATGCGGTAGTGGGTGAGCGTCCGACCGATCACGTCCGTGTGAGTGCGATTCTATGGTGCTCGGCCCGGGGCTTCAATCCGCAGATTCCCCGTGGGCGTCGACCTACCAGTGAAGAATGACCGCCACCTCCTCCGGCTTCCGGCCGCGTATCGGCTCGATCGCGAAGGTCTCGGCGTCCTCGAGCCGGTCGGGGCGCGCCACCAGCCGACCTTCCTCGTCCAGAGTGAGGAACTTCTGGCTTCCATCGCCGAGGCGGAAGGTGCGCAAGGCCACCTGGCCCTCTCCCCGCGACAGAACGGAGAACATCTGCCAGCTGCCGATGTCGGGTCCGTACAGGGTCGCCGGCGCGCTGAAGGTCTCGTTGGGCTGGGACAGCCACTGATCGGCACCCGCTCGAAAGGCGGCGATGTTCTCACCGTAGTAGCCTTCGAGACGAATCATCAAGAGGGTCTCCGGATCCCCGGCGTTGCGAGAGAGCGCGTGGAGCGGCTGCGCGTTTCCGAGCCAGCGCAGGAAAAGTCCGTTCGAGGCGCGAATGGCGACGGGCTGGGCCTCGTAGCACCGCTTCTTGCGCCCCTCCGGAAGCTCCCGACGCCCGACGACGAGGAACCGCGGCTTCAGCGAGTCCGGCGCCGGAAAGATCCCATGGATCTCGAAGCCACCCCCATCCAATCCCTGCAAAACCTTCTCGAGGTCGCTCTCGACCGCCACTTCCACTTTCCATTCCTTCGACACGCCAGCCTCCGTGCAATCGCGGCCTCGGTCACTCGATGCGCAGGGTTCCCACCTCGCAGGCGCGATAGTCCGCGGCGAACGCCCCTTGCTGCGGATCGAGGTCCAGCCGTTCGTGACTCCCGAAGGCATCGTAGAGCCCCAAGCGGATTCGATAAAGCCCGGGCGGTGTCTCCCGGGGAATGGCGACGTCGCGCGAGTACGTGGTCCGCTCGGACCAGAAGACTGTCGGGCGCGGGGGCTGATGATCGTCTTGAAAGACGACGTTGTCTTTCTCGCCGATGAAGTGAACGAACACCGTCAGCGGTATCGAGGTCGGTCCACCGGAAAAGTTGTAGGAGATGCGAAACGCTTCACCGGCGGAGCCCTGGCTCTCGCGCGGAGACACGGGAAGAGCCCCGACCTGACCCTCGGGGTCGCGAAAGATCGCGAGCACCTGGCGGACGACGCGAGCTGCGTACAGCGGATCCGCTTTGTTGATCTCCGAGCCGGAAACGATCTCCCAGGCGATCGCGAGACGGGTCGCTTCGAGCTCCCGGGACTGGATGGATCTCTGCTGGTTCATGGGGCCTCCGAGAAGAGTTGAGCGGGCGCTGGAACGGGTTGCTTCCAGTCTACCGAACTCCGCTCAATCAGGCTCGGCCGGCTCCGTAGAAAGGCCTGAGCCGGCGGTAGAGATCGAGGGTCGCGCGACAGTCGGCGAGGCAGTAGCGCTCGATGTCCGCGATCCGTCCCTCGGCGTAGACCTGACCCACCAGCGAGCCGTCCATTTCCATCTTGGGGGAGGGCACGCCGAACACGGCGCAGAAGTAGTCGAGGCTTCCCCGCCTCCTCTTGTCGTCGCCCTCGAGCGCCTCGCGCACGTCGAAATGCGAGCTCCACCCGAGGGGGATGGGATAGGCGGGCTCGATTCCGTGGATGGCGCTCCGGATGTTGAGATACGGAACGTCGAAGCGCCGGCCGTTGAAGGTCACGAAGAGCGTGGGCCTCGCGCCCTCGAGCCATCGCCAGAACGACTCCAGGAGCTCTTTCTCGTCGGCCTGGGCGAACGTCCGCTCGAAGGGTGTCTCGCTGTCGACGACGCCGATGCAGACGATTCTTCCGGTGGTGGGGTCGAGGCCCAGGCGGGAGACGAGATCCTCGCGGCGTCTTTCCAGCTCCGCCGGGTCCGGGGCGTCGCGCTCGAGCCCGCGGAAGAGATATTCGAGCGCCCTCTCGGGAATCTCTTCCACTTGCCGTCCGATGGTCTCGATGTCCAGGACGATCGCCATCTCAGTAGTCCAGGCCCAGCGCTCGAGCCGCCGCTTCCGCCGGATGGTACGCGCGTCGACCGGTCGTGTCGTGAA
>DAISKN010000450.1:0-6043 GCA_036820975.1 Acidobacteriota bacterium
ACGTGGCCAAGCGCGGCGATCGAGAGTCCGTACGGAGCCTCCTCCGCGAGGGCGCGGACGTGAACGCTTCCCAGGGCGACGGGATGTCCGCGCTTCATTGGGCGGCGGCGAGCGGGGACGCGGAGATGGCCGAGATGCTGCTCCGTGCCGGCGCGAACCTGCAGTCGGTCACCCGCATTGGCCATTACACTCCGCTGCACGTCGCCTGTCAGGGAGGAAACGCGGCGGTGGTCGAGCTGCTGCTCGAAGCGGGAGCCGACGCGAGCTCCCGCACGTCGCCCGGCGGGACCACACCGCTTCATCTGGCCGCGGCTTCCGGGAGCGCCGAGGCGGTAAGGCTCCTCCTCTCCCGGGGGGCGGACGTCGACGCCCGTGAGGCCGAATGGGGCCAGACGCCTCTCATCTTCGCCGCGGCGCGGAACCGCGGCGACGCCATCCGGGTGCTCCTCGAGCACGACGCGGATCCGGGCATGACCTCCACGGTGCTCGATCTGAAGAAAGAAGAGAAGCTCATGGATGCGGCAATGGCCCGCGAGCACAAGCTCCTCGCGTCCTTCCGCAAGAAAGAGACCGAGGGGCAGGAGCCACCGCCTCCGACTCCGACGCAGCTCCAGGCAGCCATCGTCGCCGGCCGGGAGCTCTATCTCTCGGGAGAGATCCCGGAGAAGGACGAGAACCCGGACGACGAGAGGAAGAGGTTCCGGGAGAACCTGCCTCTCGACACCAAGGGAGGGTTGACCGCTCTCCTTCACGCGGCGCGGCAGGGCCACGTCGAAGCCGCGATGGCGCTTCTCGACGGCGGCGCCGACGTCAACCAGATGAGCGCGGGCGACGGAACGAGCCCGCTTCTGATGGCGGTCATCAACGCGCAGTTCGACCTCGCGCTGCTCCTCCTCGAGCGCGGCGCCGATCCCAACAAAGCGTCGACCCAGAATGGAGCGGCGCCCCTGTGGGCGACGGTCAACGCGGAGTGGCAGCCGCGAACGCGCTACCCACAGCCCCAGGAGCACAGTCTTTCGAAAGCGACCTATCTCGACGTCATGGAGGCTCTCCTGAAAGCGGGAGCGGATCCCAGCGCGCGCCTGACGAAGCATCCCTGGTACATGGTCTATACCGACTGCGGCAACCGGAACTGCGGCCTCGAGGACACCGAAGGATCGACGGCCTTCTGGCGCGCCGCCTATGCCACGGACTTGGAAGCGATGCGCATGCTCGTCCGCTATGGCGCGGACCCGAACGTCCCCACCAAGGCGCCGCCACCGCGGCCGCCGCGAGCGGGGACGGCCTCGGAGACGATCGCCTCCGAGGGGCCTCGACCGGTTCAGCCCGTCGGCCCCGCCCTCTGGCCGGCGACGGACGCGGCTTCGGTCGAGCCCGACCCCTCGGGGCTCCCGCGGATCAAGGCTGGAGATCCAGGTGTATTTCCGATTCACGCGGCATCCGGCGTCGGCTACGGCGAAGGCTTCGCCGGAAACGCACACCGGCACTCGCCGGACGGATGGCTCGCGTCGGTGAAGTACCTCATCGAGGAGCTCGGCGCGGACGTGAATGCCCGCGACTTCAACGGCTACAACGCGCTCCATCACGCCGCCGCCCGGGGGGACAACGAGATGATCCTCTACCTCGTCTCGAAGGGCTGCGACGTGAAGGCGGTGAGCCGCACCGGGCAAACCACCGCGGACATGGCCAACGGCCCGGTGCAGCGGGTTTCTCCCTTTCCCGAGACGGTAGCGCTCCTCGAGAAGCTGGGCTCGAAGAACAATCACAAGTGCGTGACGTGTTGAGCGCGGTCGGCGTCGTTCTTCTCGCACTTTCGGCCACCGCGGCCCCACAAGAGGAGAAGCCGGCAAAGGACGCTGCGCCGTGGGTGCAGCTCACGATTGTGGACGTCGTCCCCTCGATGGTCGAGGAGTTCATCGCGGTCCAGCGAGAGCTCTCGGCACGGGCGAAGGAGGCGAAGACCCCCTGGCGCACGGTGAGCCGCACCGAGGTCTTCGGCGATACCTACCGGTTCTTCATCGCGACGCCGATTGCGAGCCTTTCGAGCTTCGACAAAGCGGACGACGACCCGGCCATGACAGCGCTCGTCCGTCGAGCGGAAAGATGCATCTCCGGACGAACGAGCTACGCGGTCCGGAACCTAACCGACATCTCGAACCCCCTCGCCGAAGGGAACCAGCCCGGCTTGATGGTGGTCAATATCGCCCGGGTCTTCCCCGGCCGCGAGCAGGACTACGTGAACGTGATGAAGTCCGACTTCCTCCCCCACTTCGACGAGGCGAACGTCCACCACGTGACCGGCGTTCTCGCCTTCGGCGGGGAGAACGGCTTCCTTCACGTGTTCTACGTCGAGAGCTTCGCGGAGCTCGACAAGGGCTCGCCGGTCATGAGGGCCCTCGGCCCCGAAGGCGCTCAGGCGGCGACCGCGAAGCTCTCAGGCATCGTGTCGTCGAGCTCCCTCTGGATCGCCCGCCTGATCCCGGAGCTGAGCTTCGGCCCCCCGGCCGCCGAATCGACGGCACGATAGAAACACATTCACTCATTGGATGATCGAGTTCGTCACCCGAGGAGGACCGTTCGCGATCGCGAAGATTCCCCGCCCCCGACGGTCGAACCGTCGTCTTGATTCCGGAGATCAGCCCGGATTCGCGGCCAGACTCTTGAGCGTCGCCGCGAGCGACCGGATGCGGTTCGCATCGACTCCGCTCGCCGCCGCGGCCTGGCGCTCCAGTTCGGCCGCGAGAGCCTTCAGCTGTTGCGAGTCTCCCCGGTCGAGGGCCGCCCGGACGGCGTCGACCCGTGCCGGGGGTACGCTCTGCCCGCGCGCGAGCTGATCGAGATAGGCGCGAGCCACGACGGGGCTTGCCGGCCACTGCACCTTCCGTTGCTGCTGGGTATTGACCTCATTGGATTGAATGAGCTCCGCCGCCTCGATCTCGTTCTGAGACAGAAATTCACTTGCCGTCAGACGGAGCACGTCGACGCCGCGGCCGATCTCCGAGCCGTAGATGAAGCCGTTGTTCCAGTAAGCGGACCAGTGCCCCGCCAGCACCAGCTGGGTGGAGCTGATGGGTCCGCGGTCGAAGAAAGCGATCTCCACCGGATTGGCCGAGTCGGTGAAGTCGAAAACCGAGATGCCGCCCTGGTACCACGCCTGGACCATGATGTCTCGTCCGGGCACGGGGACGATCGACCCGTTGTGGGCGACGCAGTTCTCGAGCTCGCTCTGAGGCGCCGCCGGCTTGTAGTAGCCGCGGAACTGCATCCTGCGGTCGACGATGTCGAAGATGGCGTCCGCCCCCCACTCCCGCGGATCGGTCTCCCGGCAGCGGGGCCGCGCGCCGCCGCCCCATTCGTCGGTGAAGATCACCTTCGAGCCGTCGTGGTTGAACGTGGCGGAGTGCCAGTAGGCGAAGCTTCTGTCGACCACCTGGTCGAGCCGCTTTGGATGCACCGGGTCGGAGATGTCCAGGAGGATCCCGTTGCCGGAGCAGGCTCCGGCGGCGAGACCGATTTCCGGAAAGACCGTGATGTCGTGGCACTGATTGGTCTCGGACGTCTTCTGCGTCCCCGGACCGTGGTCGCCGCCCTTCCACAAACCCGCGATGGCGCCGGACGCCTCGTCGGCGAAGATGCGCGGCCGGTTGACGATCCGCGCTTTCTCCGGCGCCTTGATGGACACCTGGATGACGTCGATGCTGAAGAGCGCGGTCTTGGGGTCCTCGTCGGGCTTCAGTCCCGAGCATTCCGCGAGCTCCTCCGCGGAGCGCACCGAGCTCGTGCCCGAGCCGTAGAGATAGATGTTGCCCTGGTCGTCGGGATCGGTGACGAGGGTGTGGGTGTGCGATCCCCGGCAGGTCTGCACCGCCGCGACCTGCTTCGGCATGCGCACGTCGCTGATGTCGAAGATCCGGATGCCGCGGAAACGCTCGGCGCTCGCCGGCTCGTTGACGCCCTGGACTCCGCAGTCGAGGCGTCCCCGCGTCTGTTCCACCGACATGAACAAGAGGTTTCCGAGGACGGACACGTCGCCCTGGCCGCCGGGGCAAACCACAGAAACCATGTGCTGGGGCGTCGTCGGATCCTCGATGTTGTAGGTGTTGAACCCGTGGAAATTGCCGACGAAGAGGCGGTCTCCGCTGAACGCGAGGTCCGAGTTCGCGAAGTTCAGGAAGCTGGACCTCCTGGCCTCCTCGGCCGGGTCTTCCTTTTTCGGCTCTTCCTTCTCCTCCTCTTCTTCCTCCTCGGGCTTCCTCTCCGGCGGCAGGGGCTCGCCCCCGGGAGCTTTGGGATCGAAGAAGCCTTCCGGCTTGGGAACGGCAACGACCAGCTCTAGGTTGCGCGCTGCCACCCCGGCGTCATTGAAGCCCGGCTTGAGTCCGACGCGGGGATCGGCAGCACCCGCGGCGGGCCGACTCGGGCGCTGGTCCTGCTCGCTCGCCGCGGCGATGGCGGCGAGCACCACGGAGACGGAGAGATGAAGAACGCTTCGGACGACGGATCTCATTGAGGAAGCTCCTTGAGCCGGGCGAGCATGGCGCCCATGCGATCGATCTCCATGCTCTGATCGGCGGTGATGTCGGATAGGAACGCGAAGATGTCGGAATCCTGGCCCGCGCCCGGCTGGGAGAGGAGGTCCTCGACCATGATGAGCGCGCCTTCGTGGTGCTTGATCATGAGCTCGAGGAAGAGGCTGTCGAAGGCCGTGCCCTTCGCCTCCGAAAGAAGGGACATTTCCTCCGGCGTGAGCATCCCGGGCATCAGGGTGGCGCCGTGCGCATGGTGCGCGTGAACGTCGGTGGCGTCCTCGCCCCGGGCTCGCAGCCAGGTCTGCATCATGTCGATCTCGTCCGCCTGCGACAATTCGATCCGCAGACCGAGCTTCGCCATGTCCTCGCTCTCGCTCTGCTTGCGGAGGAGCGCCGTCATCTCCAGCGCCTGCGCGTGGTGGGAGATCATCCCCTGCATGAACTTCACGTCCGCCGGCGTGTACGCAACGCGGGACAGGTCGGCGGCCTCGTCCGCTCCGATGATCCGGCTCGACTGCCCCGGGGCGCCGGGCTGGACGATTTTGGCGGCTCCGGCGGGCTGAGCCGGCGGTGCGGCGGGCTCGGAACGACCGGCGCGGCAAGCCCCGCCGGCGATGACGGTCCAGAGGATAACGGCTATGGGTTGCCAGGAGAGTTTCAGCACGGGGAGAGGATACAACTTGGCGGGGCTCCGGTCATCCGTCGAGTTTCTCCCCGAGCCCCGAAACCGGGAAAGGGCTATCTCATTCGAGAGCATCCGGCAAGTGGAGCCAGGGAGCGTGGTATTCTCCACTTGTCTCATTTCCCGAACTTTGAAAGAGCCGAGAACCAGAACCCAGATCGCCCGCCCGCTGCTCTTCGGATACCTGGGGTTTCTCGTCTACGCGAGTCTTTATCCGATCTCGAGCTTTCGTCCTCCAGAGGAGAGTCCCCTCACGCTCCTCTTCGAGAGGTTCACCATCTCGAGGACCGACGCGCTCACCAACCTCCTCGTTTACCTTCCCCTCGGCTGGCTCCTCGCCGTCGGGATACCCGGACTCAGGCCGCTGCGCGCCGCGCTCTACGGGTGCGCGTTCAGCTTCGCCGTCGAGTGCCTCCAGGCCTATCTGCCCGGGCGAGTGCCTTCGCTCCTGGATTGGTGTCTGAACAGCGCCGGAACTCTCCTCGGAGCCTGGCTCGGGTCTCGATCGGCCCGAATTCACTGGCGCGGGACGGAAGGGGCGCTCGTGGCCGGACCGCGCACGCGTCTGGGGCTCGCGGCCGTCGCGACCTGGGTCGGAGCGCAGCTCTTTCCCTTCGTGCCGTCGGCCGACGTCGATTACCTCAAAGAAGGTCTGCGGCCGGTGTGGTACGTCCTTCGAGGACACGCGTCGTTCTCGTGGCCGCAGGCGTCGGTGTACGCGCTCTCGATCCTGTCTCTATCGGTCATCCTCTTTCAGTGTCTCCGCCCGAGCTCCCGCGGTCGCCTTTTCGTTCCGCTCCTCTTCGCCGCCGTGCTCCTGGCCAAAGTGCCG
>DAISKN010000451.1:0-6041 GCA_036820975.1 Acidobacteriota bacterium
CGGGCCGTCTAGTGATACCGGTGGGACCCTCGGAGGAGCAGGAGCTCGAGCTCCACGTTCGCGACCCGCGCGCGCCCGACGGCTTCCGCGTCCGGAGTCTCGGGGCGGTCCGCTTCGTGCCGTTGGTTTGACGGAAGCCTATTCCGGGGGCTTCTGCCGGTCCCGTCCCACGAGCCAGGCGATTCCGATCGAGAACAGGTAGAGTGCCACCATGGGCGTCGCCATGAGAGTCTGGGTGACGACGTCCGGCGGGGTCAGGATGGCCGCGATGATGAAGATGATGAGGACCGCGTACTTGAAGTTCTTCCAGAGGAACGAGGCGGTCACGATGCCCATGCGAGCGAGGAGGAAAATCACCGTCGGTATCTGGAAGACGGCGCCCATGGCCAGGAGCACCTTGCTGTAGAAGGAGAACACCTCGGAGACCGTGAGCCGGATCTCGACGTCCTGGCTTCCGAACGTGGAAAAGAACTCGACGGCGATGGGGAACAACACGTAGTGGGCGAAGACCGCGCCGGCGATGAAGAAGAAGGAACCGAAGGCGATGAAGGGAACGGCGAACCTCTTCTCGTTCTCGTAGAGGCCGGGAGCGATGAACAGCCACACCTGGGAGAGCCAGACGGGCGACGACAGGAAAATGGCGATGAAGAACGACATCTTCAGATGGAGCACGAAGATCTCGGGGACCGCGGTCGCGATGAGCTCGCCTCCGGGCGGGAGCGCCGACTGCAGCGGGCCCATGAGGAAGTCGAAGATCTGGGTCGAGAACGTGAAGCAGAGGACGAAGGTCACGAACAGACCCAAAACCGCGCGGATGATGCGACGCCGGAGCTCGTCGAGGTGCTCCAGAAACGTCATCTTTTCCGGAGACAGCTCCTCGCGCGGGGGCGGCAAGGCCTGGGTGTCTGCCATGCGAACGGGAGCGGGGAGGAGCCTAGGCTTTCTGGACGCTTTGCTCGGGCCGGTCGGGCGCGGCCGTCTCTCCGGATCCGGCCTGAGTCCTCTCGGGCTCATCGAGGGCCGCCTCCGCCTCTTTCTCGGCCTTCTCGACGAGAGCCTTCGCCTCGCGACCGAGGCTCTCGATCGGCTCCATGATCTCGCGGCGGGTCTCCTCGACTCGAATCTCCTCTTCGAGGGTGCTTCGGAGCTCGTTGCTCGCCCTCTTGAACTCCGCGATGCTCTTTCCCAGCGACTTCCCGAGCTGGGGGAGCTTCCTGGGCCCGAAGACGATGAGGGCGATGACGAAGATGATGATGAGCTCTTGCATTCCTATCGGGCCGAACATGACGGAGTCGCCTCCTGGCGAGCTTCATTATAGGTTGAAGCTCCCGCCAAACCAACCAGGGGGCACCCGGTTTTACACTTCCCCGTGCCTCTGCTAGGATGGGAAAAATGCCCTGCTCCGCACCAGAACCGTTCCACTCCATCGATCGAGGCGTTCCTTCATGAAGAAATCAGCCCTCGCCGTCGCTTTCTCCCTGGTCATCGCCGGCGCCGTGGTAGGCGGCCTCTTTGGACGCCGAGCCCAGGCCAAGGCCGATCGGTACACGGAGTTCCTCAGGCGCTACACCCACGTGCTCAAGGTGGTGGAAGACGAGTACGTCACCGAGGTCGACGCCAAGGAGCTGGTCCACGCTTCCATCCGGGGAATGCTGCGGACGCTGGATCCTCACTCCAACTTCCTTCCGAAGCAGGAGTACACCCAGCTCCAGGAGCGCCAGCAGGGGAGCTATCACGGGCTCGGGATTTCGGTCCAGATGAGGGACGGGAGCCTCACCGTGATCTCGCCCTTCGAAGGGACGCCGGCGTACCGGCTGGGCATCCGGTCGGGAGACGTGATCTCGAAGATCGAGGGCGAAGAGACCCGCGGCATGGAGCTGGACGACGCGGTGAAGCGTCTCCGCGGCCCGAAGGGAAGCGAGGTCACCATCTCCGTGACCCGAGCGGGCTACGACGAGCCGCTCGATTTCACCATCGTCCGCGACAAGATCGATCTGAGGAGCGTCCTCTACGCGTTCCTCCTGAAGGACGACGTCGGCTACCTGCGGATCTCCGACTTCACCGAGACCACCGAGGACGAGCTTCACGAGAACCTGGTCGAGCTCCAGATGCAGGGCGCGAAGAAACTGGTGCTGGACCTGCGGGACAACCCCGGCGGTCTCCTCGACCAGGCGGTCGCGGTCTCCAACAAGTTCCTGAAGAAGGGCGCGCTCATCGTCTACACCCGCGGCCGGACCGACGGCTCCGACTACGACTACGTGGCGAGCCGCGCGAGCTCCCACCTCGACATGCCGCTCGTGGTCCTCGTCAATCGCGGCAGCGCCTCCGCCTCCGAGATCGTCTCCGGCGCGATTCAGGATCACGACCGCGGGCTCATCGTCGGCGAGACCACCTTCGGCAAGGGACTGGTGCAGTCGATCTACCGCATCAGCGAAGGAAACGGGCTCGCGCTCACGACGGCCCAGTACTTCACCCCGAGCGGCCGCAGCATCCAGCGCGATTACTCGGGCTCGATCGACGACTACTACTACAGCGCGCGCGCGGAGGAGCCACCGGCGCCGCACGGTGAGGAGAAGCTCACCGATGCCGGCCGGAAGGTCTACAGCGGCGGGGGCATCGCGCCCGATATCCACGTGAGCTACCCGCGTCTGCCGCAGCCCGTCCTCGCTCTCAACAGCCGCAACGCGTTCTTCAAGTACGCGACCCGGTTCGCCGCGAAAGACGACAACCGGCCCGTCGAAGGCGCGGGAGTCCAGCCGAAGGAGATCCGCACGGCGAGGCCCAAGAACGTCCGGCTGGTGGACGAGCGCTTCCGGGTGAACGACGAGGTGCTCGAGGATTTCTTCGCCTTTCTCGACGCGGAGCAGATCCCGTATTCGCGGGAAGAGCTCGTCGCGGCGCGCGAACAGCTCTCGCTTCGCATAGAGGTCGAGATCTACAACGCGCTCTGGGGCTCGGAGGCGGCTCAGAAAATCGCGGTCACCTACGATCCTCAGATTCGGGCGGCGCTCGATGCGCTTCCCGACGCGTCCCAGCTCCTGACCGACCCGGCCGCTTACGCCAAGCGGGTGGCCGCCGAAGGCCAGTCCGCGGAAGCCTCGAAACAGCCGCAGCCCTGAGGGCGGCAACTAGATCCAGCGTCGGCTTTCTGTTAACATACAACCCGTTGCGATTCTGACAAATTTTGTAACTGCTTCAGGGAGGTTCATGCAATGGGACGCGTGCATTCGGCCGTCCTGGCAACGGTTGTGTCCGCCATCATCCTTCTCGTATCCTCGCCTGCGCCAGCCCTCCAGAGCTCGTTTCAGGACGAGCTCGCCAATCTCAAGAGCCCGAACGTCGACACCCGCGTAAGGGCATCGAAGGCTCTCGGCCAGTCCAAGAGGCCGGAAGCGATTCCCGCGCTCACCGAGGCGATGCGCGATCCGGAGCTGAAAGTCCGAAAGCAGACGGTCGTCAGTCTGCGCGGTTTCAACTCCACCGATGCCATCGACGGTCTCCTCATCGGTCTCAGAGACGAGGAGAAAGGCATCCGGAACGAAGCGATGGTGGCCCTTCTCGAAATTTACGTCGGCGCCGGAAACGCCGACCTCGGCGGAGCGCTATCGTTCCTCCTGGGGCCGAGGTACAAGACGCCGAAGCTCAACGGGCTCATCCCCGTCTCCTCCGAAGTCGTGACCGCTCTCGAGGCGCGGCTCCAGGACGAGGAGCCGGTGCTGCGGCGCCGCGCGGCGTACACCCTCGGGGTGCTGGGCGCGGCCGACGCGGTCGATTCCCTCGGCGCCGCTCTGAGCGACCCGCAGAAGGACGTTCGCATGGAGGTCGTTTCCGCGCTCGCCGCCATCGGAAACGACGCGGCGGGGGAGGCCCTGAGAGGCACCCTCTCGATCGCGGCCTCGGATGCGTCGTTCGCGGGACACGTCGTAGACGCCCTGGGGCAGATGAAGTACCTGCCAGCGGGACCCGAGCTCGTCTCCATTTACGACGGGAACCTGAACAACCTCGGGGATCGGGCGCTCCGCTCCCTCGCGCTGATGGGAGCCCCCGAAGCGCGCGGAATCTTCTACTATCAGATGACGAGCAAGCATGCCGACCAGCGGCGGTGGGCCGCCGAGGGGCTGGGAAGGCTGTCCGACAGGAGCCTCATCCCTGGAATGATGAAGGATTTTCTGAGAGAGCCCGATCCTTCGGTGCAGCTCGCGTACTGCTTCTCCCTCGCACGTCTCGGCCAGTCCGAGTTCGTGGACCGCATCGCGCTCTCTCTCGGAAGCAAGAAGCTCCAGGACCAGGCCCACGATTACGCCGTCGAGCTCGGAAGCCCGCTCCTGGAGGAGCTGGTGACCTATCTCTCGGACCCGGTTCCCGAAGTCCGGAAGGAGATGGCGCAGGTCCTGATGGAGATCGGTGATCCTGCGGCAATCCCTTATTTGAAGCCGCTCCTTTCGGATCCGAACGTCGAGGTGGCGGATCGCGCGAACCGCGCAATCGCGAGACTCCAGCAAGGAGATCTGTCGGCGAGCTCGGTCCCCTTCTAGTTCCTGGTTTTTCTGGTCCCGGGCCTCACTGGCCTCTGTGAAAGGAGTGTCTTTCGATGCGCGTACGCTCAGCCAGTGTGCTCCTGAGTCTCGCCCTCGCGACTCCGGGCTGCGACCGCATCCAGGCTCTCAAGGACCAGCTCGTGGGGTCCCCCAGGCAAGAGGCCGCGGATCCTGAGCTCGAGGCGATCAAGAACCTTTACCAGGGAGGATGGTACGACGAGGCCCTTTCGACCGTCGCCGGGGTGATTCAGTCGAATCCGGGATCGGCGGAGGCGTTCTACTACAAAGGGCTTTGCCATCTCGCGCGGGCGGGCGAAGCGGATCCCAAGGCGCCTCTCTCCGAGGAGGAGGCCTTCGCCCTCGAAGCGTTCGAACGGGCGCTTTCGATCAACCCCCGGCACGCGCCCTCCGCGATCGGCATCGGTGATCTCTACAGCCGGAGAGTTCCCGCCAGGCGCCGCGCTCGAAGCGGGAGCGAAGACCCCCAGGACCCCTTCCTCCTGGCGACCGCCGCTTACGAGAAGGCGGTCGGAATCGATCCCAAGCTTCCCGAGGCGCAGCTGCGCCACGCCCGATTTCTCGAGCGAACCGGGCAGCTCGATCTGGCCGAGAGCGCCTACAAGGCGTCGGTCGAGGCGGCCGCCGTCGTCCCCGAGATCGCGCCCGACTATTACCTCGCGTACGGCCGCTTTCTCGCCGGTCCGCGCGACCGGCTCGACGCGGCGCTCGAGCAGTTCCAGCTGGCGCAGGTGTTCCGAGCCGACGACGCGACGATCCAGCAGGAGATCGCGATCGTTCATTCCCGCGTGGGCGTACGGCACTTCGACAAACAGGAGTACCTCCTGGCCGAGGAGGCGCTGAAGAAGGCCGACTCGATGTTCACCGACCGCTCGAGCCCGGACGCGCAGAAGACGGCCCAGACCCTCCAGCAGCTTCGCTCCATCCGCCGCCGCTGAGCTGTAGTATCATCCGTCCAGGCCCACTGAGTCCGGCAAGCCCGACGGAGGGGCGCCGGAGGGGAGGGACCGTGCAGAGAGTTCTTTTCGTCCTGGCCATCGCGTCGATCTTCACGACTACGGCGGTCGCCGATAACCCCGGCGATGCCAAGTCCTGGCGCGACCTCGTTTCCGAAGGCGAGTCCCTCGTGTTCGGGCGTTTCGTGGGCAAGTTCGAGAGCGCGGAGTTCAGCTCGCGCCGCGTGCGCGTCCGCGACAACGAGAGCGGCGAGGAGCTCCTGTTGAGCGTCGACGACGGCGTCGGCAACATCGTCGAGACCGTGCCTCCCGGGACCTACACCGTCGTCGGCATCGAAGCGGTCTATGTTCCCCGGAGCCGCCCGTTCAAGCCCGACAAGTATCGGCCCATCCGGCAGAAGTTCGGGGTGCGGCCCAAGACCGGCGACGTGAACGAGGCGGTCCTGATCGTTCCTCCAGACCGTCCGGTCTACATCGGCACCATCGAGGCGGCGATCGCCGTCGACGGCGTCGTGTACCGGGGCCATCA
>DAISKN010000452.1:0-6001 GCA_036820975.1 Acidobacteriota bacterium
CGTCGATCTCTTCCGCCCGGAGGAGCTCGAAGTCGAGATCGACACGGACGGCGACGGCATCTTCGAAACGACGCTGCCTCTCGCGACGGAGACCGTCGAGTCGGAGGGACCGCGGCTCCTCTCGGCGACGTTGATCGGGCCCGAGGTTTACGAGGGCGCGAGCGCTTTTGGGTTTCACGCGGCCGCGCTCTTCGACCGCATCGTGGATCCGAAAACGGCGTCCGAGCTCGCCCGCTACCTCATCCCGGAGAACACGGTCAAGGGCGCCAAGCGCCAGCTCTCGGGCCGCGTCGTGTTCCTGACGCTCGACCGGCCGGAAGGCCCCTACGTTCCGGCGACCCTGGAGGCTTTGGACATCTCCGACCTTCGCGGGGCGGACCGTACCGCGAGGCTGGCCTTCACCTCCCTTCTCGCCGATCCCGGCGCCGTCGTGACCGGCCGCGTCTTCCAGGCGGGAGGAAGCCCCGCATCCGAAGGCGCCATCGCCTATGCGAACTTCCGCGCGAGCGCGGATTGCACCAGTGGGGCAGAGCTCGTCTTCGCCGAGGTACCGCTCGAGCCCGACGGGAGCTACGAGCTTCGCTACGTCCGCCGCGATCCGTGCGGAAGCCCGTTTCGAATTCTCTATCGCGACCCGGATACGGGCGAGCTTCGGGACGTGAACGGTTTCGTCCGCGGCCCGGGTGAGCGAATCCGGCTCGACCTCGCCCTCTTCGGCCGCGGCGCCGTTTCCGGGAGAGTGCTCGAGAACGACCTGCCCGCTCCGGGAGCGAAGGTCGTGGTGACGAGCGGCACTTCTGCCCGGAACGGCGGCGTCGCCGAGACGGACGGCGATGGAAGGTACACGGTTCACGACATCGTCGTCGGGCCGGTCAGCGTGAAAGCCGCGCGCGGCATCGCCATCGGCGCCAACTCGGGACGCATCGTGCGCGCGGGAACGACGGCGATGGTGGACGTGGTTCTCGACCCGGGAAAGATCCGCGTGCGAGGCACGGTCTCGAAGCTCGAAGCCGGTGTGGTGACTCCTCTCGCGGGAGCGCAGGTGGTCTACGCTCTCGAGGTTCCGGGGAACTTCGACCCGATTCCCGTGGGCGTCACGAGAAGCGCCGCCGACGGGAGCTACGTCCTCGAGGATCTTCCCTTCGGGAAGTTCGAGCTATCGGCGGCGCTCGACGCCGAAGCGCGCGCCTCACTCCGCGGCACGACGACCCCGGGTGAGGATCGCGTCGAGAACCTGGTCATCGCCATCGCCCCGCCCGCGGAGCTCGGGACCGTGCGCGGGCGCGTCACTCTACCGAACGGCGAGGGGGCCTCGGGCGCTGTCGTCGGCGTGGGCGCGCGCCAGGTGCTCGCGGGCGCCGACGGAATCTTCGAGATCCCGGGAGTGCCAGTGCGCCCCGGAGACGCGCAGGTCGTTCACGCCGCGACCTCGGACGGCAAGAGACAAGGACACGCGTCGGTCCTCATCGGCTCGCCCGGCCAGATCGTCGAGAACCTCGTCATCACTCTCTCGGGGCTCGGTTCGATCGAGCTCACCGTTTTCTCGCAGAACGGCCAGCCGGCGGCACGTCAGATCGTTGGCCTCCTCGGGGCCTGCCCCGACCTGTGCGGCTGCCGATCGGCCCTCACCAACGACCTCGGCGTCGCGTCGTTCTCGGACCTTCCGCCGGGAACCCACTTCGCGAAGGCGGTCCTGATGGGCTCTGGTTTCATCGACGTCGCCATGGGCTCGGCCCGCATCGAGAGCGACGGAGACGAAGGCAAAGGCGTCCTGCGCTTCGAAGGTGTCGGAAACGTAACGGGCACGGTCTTTCTTCCAGATGGCATCGAGCCCGCGCCCGGCTCCGATATCGTTCTCGCCTCCCGGATCTTCGACCGCGACACTTGCGAGCTGAAGCGCGGCGTCTCCCATCGCGGGCGAACGGGCGCGAACGGCGCCTTCGCCTTCGCGAACGTCCACTTCGGAGAAGTCAGCGCGACCGCGAGCCATCCGTTCGCGGATACGAAGATCGGCGCGATGTCGGTGCTGACGAAGGCAGCGCCGCTCGACTTCGAGCTCGTCCTCGTGGACTCGACGGCGGGTATCGTCTCGGGGACGGTCTTCCTCCCCGATGGAATCACACCGGCGGGCGGAGGGGTCGAGGTCGCCGCCGTAGGACCCCTTCCCGAAGTGAGCGTCCGCACCGGCGACGACGGGACGTACGAGTTCCGTCCGATCTTTCCTCAAGGCATGTATACGTTCACGGCGGTCGACCCCATCACCGGATTCGCCGCTCGGGAGCAAGTGTTCCTGCGCGCCGGGGCCGGCACCGAGCACGACTTCCGCCTGAAAGGCAAGGGCAGGGTTCGGGTCCGCGTCGTGGACGCGGCGGGTGCGCCGATCGAGAACGCGTACGTGAAGCTCAGCGAGTCCGAGTTCCCCCTGAATACCTATGAGGCCGTCCTGACTCCCGCGAGCCAGGGAGTGGCGGAGTTCTCGAACGTCTTCGAAGGTCCTTTCAGTGTCGAGGCGAAGGACGTCTTCGGCCGCGACGGCGGCCGCGACGGCGGCCGTTTCCCGTCTGTACTTCCCGGCGCTGGCGCCGAGATCGACGTCGAGGTGCGGCTCAACGCCGTCGGCAGGGTCGAAGGACGCTTCCTCATGCCCGGTGGAAGTCCGATTCCCTTCGGCGTCGTGACGTTGATCTCGGGAGGCCAGGCGCTCGGGCGCGCGACCACCGCGGGCGCCGGCGATGTGGGCTCATTCGCCTTCGACTACGTGCCCACCGGGGCCCTCCGCCTCGAAGCCCAGGACCCGCTCACCGCGCGCCACGGGTTCGCGACGGGCGAACTTCGAGCCCAGGACGAGACCCTAGTCCTTGAGGTCCGCGCGCAGGGCCTCGGCCGGGTCGAGGGCACGGTCCGCGCGAACGGGCTCCCGCAGGCCGCGGCTTCGGTCGAGCTCGTCTCGGGAGCGTTCCGCGCCTCGACCAGCGCGGACGATCTCGGCTTCTACTTCATCGAAGGTGTCCCCGAGGGCCGAGTGGCCGCGACCGCGAACCTCGGAAACGGATTCCTCGCGGGGAAGAGCGAGGCGGTTCTCCCGGGCGACGGCTCGACCCTCGTCCTCGACGTCGCTCTCCGAGACTCGGCGACCGTCACCGGCCGGGTGACGAAAGCGGGTTCCGATGAACCGTCCCCTCCGTCGATAGTCACGCTGGCCGGACTCTCGACGACGACCGATCCCCTTGACGGCTCGTTCCGGTTCGAGCGGGTTCCCGCGGGCTCCGCGACCGTCGGCGTCACCGTTGTCGGGAGCATCGATCGAGCCCGGCGCTTCGTCGATCTTCCCGCGGGCGGTCTCGTCGAGCTCACGATTCCTCTCAACGGAGTCGGAGCCATCCAGGCGCAGGCGAGCATTTCGGGTAGGCCCGGAAAGCTCACGCTTCGCGGCATCGGCGACTTCCCGTACTCGTTCACCGCGACGCTCGGCGGCGACGGAAGCTTCTTCCTCCCCGAAGTCCTCGCCGGACCGGTGACGGCGACTCTCGAAGTGGCCGGTCCTCCGAAGCTCTTCGGGACGGCGAGCGGTCTCGTCCGGCCGGACGAGACTCTCACGCTTCCGATCGCGATCGAGCCCACGGGCAGAGTCCAGGGCCTCGTGCGGCGCTCCGATCTCGCGCCGGCAGCGGGCGCGAACGTCCTCCTCCTCCTCTCGGGGAGCCGAGGGACGCTCTCGACCCAAACCGAGGACGACGGAACCTTCGACGCCGAGGGGATTCCTCTCGGAAGCTTCGACCTCCGCGTCGAGGATCCTTTCACCGGCGGCGTCGGCTTCGCGAGCGGCCTCGAGATCTCGTTCGAGGGCGAGCTCCTCGACGACGTCGTCATCGACCTCGACGACTCGCCCGTCCGCGTCGTGAGCGTCGATCCCGCGGACGGCGCCATCGACGTTCCCACGAACCAGGTCGTTCGGATCGCCTTCAGCGATCCGGTGGGCGCGCTGAACGGCGCGTTCCGCATCCCGGGAGTCTCGCTCGCGGCCGCCCTCGCTCCGGACGGACTCAGCGCCACTCTGACCGGAGTGCTTCCCGACTCGAGGACCCTGACGGTCGAAGTCTCGACGGCCCTCACCGACGTCTTCGGGCGAAGGCCGGTTGCGCCTTTCACCAGCTCGTTCCGCACCGTGGACCTTTCACCTCCGAGGGTGGTCTCGACGTTCCCCGCGGACGGAGCCTTCGAAGTTCCCGCCGGGACCGCGGTCTCGATTTCGTTCGACGAGCCGCTGTCGGATGCGACCGATTTCGCCGGCCTCCTCTCCCTCATCGGTCCGGGCGGGCCGGTGGCGGGGATGGCGGAGCGCGTCTCTCCGGCGGAGGCCCGATTCACCCCGGCGATGCCGCTCGGCGACAACGCGCTCTATCAGGTCGTGGTCGAAGGAGCCGTTGACGATATCGGGAACACCCAGACGCTCCCGGTGACCGTGGCCCGCTTCGCGACTCACGACACCGTCGCTCCGGTATTGAG
Source organism: Acidobacteriota bacterium (assembly GCA_036820975.1). Taxonomy (GTDB): domain Bacteria; phylum Acidobacteriota; class Vicinamibacteria; order Marinacidobacterales; family SMYC01; genus DAISKN01. The sequence goes on from DAISKN010000452.1 coordinate 4,507, forward strand.
CCTCGTGAGCCCGGCTCCGGGCTCCTGGGTCTCGAACCCGCGTCCGGGAATCCAGGTGGGCACGGCCGACAACGCGAGCGGCATAGCCCCTTCGACCGCGATGATGAAGCTCGACGGCGTCCCCGTTTCCGCGGTCGTCGTCGGCAACAGCATCGTCTTCACACCCGCGAGCACCCTCGAGGAGGAGGAGCATCCCGTCGAGGCGGCGATCGCCGACCGGGCCGGAAATCTCGGCGCGTTCTCCGGAAGCTTCGGAATCGACGTGACTCCGCCGTCCGCGGCCGAGATCGCGAGCCCCGCGGCGGGCGCGACTCTCGAAGGCGTCGTCCGCTTCCGCGCCTCGGCCGCGGATCTCCCCTCAGGCGTTGCCCGAATCGACCTGCGGGCGAACGGCTCGCTCTTCACGACGCTCGTGGGTCCGAGCTTCGAAAAGGACTTCGACACCTCGTCGATTCCGGAGGGCGATGCCCTTTTGACGGCGCGTGCGGTCGATCGGGCCGGCAACGCCGGGCCCGAGGGGGCGCCGGTCCCGGTCAAGGTCGACAACCGGGAGATCACGGTGAGCTTCTTCACGCCCGCGCCCAATCTGCGGGTCCGCGACTCCGTCGACGCATGGGTCGCGGTGTCGGAGCCCGTCCTTCGGGTCGAGTTCGAAATCGGAAGCGTGCGGGTCGCCGACGGGACCCCACCCTATCAGGTGACCCTGAACCTCACGGGCGTCGCCGAGGGTGCGCAGGAGATCCTCGCCACGGCAGTCGGGCTCGCGGACACCGGCTCCGCATTACGCGCCATCGTCATCGATCGGACGCCGCCGCCTCCTCCCGATCCCGATCGGGTCTTCGCGGAGCCACCGCAAGCGGGCGCAAGCCTGGTGCACGGACTTCCCGGCGCCGTCGAGGCTAGAGCGCTCGTCGCCGCTGCGAATCTCGACCCGGACGCGTCTGCGACCACTAGCGCGGACCCTGAGGGATCCTTCGCCCTGAGCCTCGCGGCTTCGATCGGCGACGTGGTCTTCCTGACCGCTGAAGACGATCTCGGAAACCGGAGTGCTTCAACCTTGACCATCGTGCGCAGTATCCCTTCGCTCCCGCCTTCCGAGGATGCGGCCAGGCTCCGATTCGAGGGAGTGGTAGCCGATCGAGTGGGACCGACGGCACTCGCTCCCGACGGCGAGCTCGACGCGGTCTTCACCGTGATGCTCTCCCTCGGCGAAGGAGTCACGCGCACGCTCGACCACATCGACCTCGACGGCCCGGCCCTTCGATCGACGCGGGCTTCGGTCGGGGCGGTGCTGGGGGTCGGCTCGAGCGCGGCCGGGCCTCTTCGGAACGACGCCCATGGGGAGGTCTCGTTCGACCTCACGTCGAGCGCGAGCCTCACTCTCTTCGCCGCCGACCAGGGCTTCGTGGTCGAGGGCGAGACCTACACGGCCACGGTCGTCTTCACCGATGGAGCCCGGCTCGTGGGAGCAGTTGCGGTCGGTCCGAACGCCGAC
>DAISKN010000453.1:0-5985 GCA_036820975.1 Acidobacteriota bacterium
AAGTGGTCGAGGGTCACGACTTCTCGGGCGAGCTTCCAGGGACGCCGTCTTGGGACCGCGGTGAGCATCGTGCCGAGGTGGAGCCGTCGGGTCCGCACCGCCATCGCGCCCATCAAGACCCAGGGGTCGAAAAAGGGAAAGGCGGGGAAGTCTTTCGTCTCGATCCCGATCGCGTCGGCGATGAAGAGCCCGTCCCACCCGTGCTCCTCGGCGGCGACGGCAACCTCGACGATGCTTTCCGCCGTCTTGGCCGCGTTCAGGATGAAGCCGTACCGCAAAGGCACGGTCGGAGCTTTATCAGAGTTCCGCCTCGTTGGCTACTCTCACCGCGCATGCGGAGCGGTTCGGATACTAGAAGCGACCATGTTCGCCCGGACGAGCGGGTTCGGTCGAAATGGAGGAATCCAGGCGAGCCGAAGCGTCGGAGAGATCAGTCCACCTTCAGCACGCGCATCGGCTCGACCCGCGCCGCCCGTCGGGCGGGAAGGTAGACCGCCGTCGCGGCCACCAGGAGGAGCAGGAGCGGGATCGTTCCGAAGGCGACGGGATCGATGGCGCGAACGTCGTAGAGCATGCCCTTCACGAGCTGGGCGGCGCCGGCGGCGCCCGCGAGTCCGAGACCGATGCCGACGCCCGCGAGCTTGAGCCCTTCCCGCAGGACGAGCTGAACCACGCGGCTCCTGTCCGCTCCGAGCGCGACCCGGATCCCGAGCTCCCGCTGCCGCTGGGCGACGGAGTACGCCATCACGCCGTAGATTCCCACCGCCGCGAGCGCGAGGCCCAGAACGCCGAACATCCCCAGAACGGAGCCCCCGAGCCGCGCGGGAAGGAGCGCAATCCCCATGTGATCCTCCATGGTCCGCACGTCGAAGAGGGGCAGGTTCGGATCGATCCTCCGAACGGTCTCGCGAACGGCCCGGAGCACGGACTCCGGGTTCTCGCGGGTGCGCACCACCAGGGTGAGACCGGAGCGGAAGAGCTCGCGCTCGGGGAGGTACATGAACTCCGTCGGCTCCTCGCCCAGGCTGCGGTACTTTCCCGTCTCGACCACGCCGACAACCTGGCGGTCCTTTCCCGCGGTTTTGACGATTCTGCCGAGCGCGGACCCGCCGGGCCAGAAGCGCTCCGCGAATCGGCGATTCACGATGATGACCGGGGCCCCGGCTTCGTCGTCCTGACGGGAGAAGGTACGTCCCTCGAGGAGATCCACGCCCAGGGCCTCCAGGTAGCCTTCGGTCACGACGGAGAACTGCAGGCTCTTCCGCTCGCCCTCCGAGAACACGTAGCCGGGAATTTCGACGCCGCGGTCGCTGTTGCTGAAGCCGAGTGGAACGTCGCTCGTGAAGCCGATTGCGCGCACCTCGGGAAGAGACAGCAGATCGCCGGTCAAACGGTCGTAGAACTGCCGCGTCTGCGCCTTGGGGTAGCCCTGGAGGCCGGGATCCATCGAGGCCATCACCAGGTTTCCCGGCTCATCCATGCCCGGGTCGATCTCGGTCGCCGCCTCGAGCGCGCGCAGGAAGAGCCCCGAGCTCACGAGCAGTATGAGGGAGAGCGCCATCTGACTGACGACGAGAGCACTGCTGAGGCGCGACCCGCCGCCCCTGCGAGTCGATTCTCCCCTCACTGTGGACACCAGGTCGGAGCGGGCGGCTTGAAGAGCGGGGGCGAGTCCGAAAACGACGCCGGCCAGAACGGACACGCCCAGGGTGAACAGCAGCACCGTGACATCGATGTCGATGGTGAGCGAGAAGGGGGCGTCGATCGGGAGCTTGATCCCGGACAGGATTCGGGTCACGAGGTAGGCGAGACCCACGCCCGCGAGCCCGGAGAGAACGCTGAACACCAGGCTTTCGGTGAAGAGCTGCTGCAGGATCCGGCCCCGCCCCGCGCCCAGGCTGAGGCGGATGCCCATTTCCCTCCGGCGCTCGCGCGCCCGGGCGAGAAAGAGGTTGGCGACGTTCACGCAGGCGATGAGGAGAAGGAGAGAGACCACCGCCATCATGACGGTGCTCATCCCAACCTGGGCGTTCCGGAACGTGGGGTGGATGCCCGCCTCCGATTGGTAGATGAGTGTCGTGCCGCGCTGCTCCTTGTAGGCATCCGGCAGCTCTTCCCTTAGCTGCAGGAGCACCGCGTCCATTCTCTCGCGCGCGTGGTCGATGGTCTTTCCCTCGGAAAGACGCGCCACCACGTTCATCATGTTGTTGCCGCGCGACTCGATGAGGTTGTTCCCCGGCATGATCTCGGCTTGCATCACCAGGGGAACGTACAGAGGCACGTCGAGAATGTTCATGGGCCCCTTGAACGCGGACGGGGCGATGCCCACGATCTCGAACGGACGGCCGTTGATCTCGAGCGTGCGGCCGATAACACTCGGGTCGCCTCCGAACCGGGCCTGCCAGAAGGAGTGCCCGAGAACGACGACGGCATGGGCGCCCGGGCTCCGGTCCTCGACGCCGGGGAGAAAGGCCCGCCCGAGGGCGGGCACGACACCGTAGGTCTGGAAGAAGTTCGCGCTCGCGCCCATGCCCAGAACGCGCTCGCTCCTCCCGCCCGCCGAAAGCGACATCGGAGCGAAGAACCAGGCGGCCGTATTTTCGAAAACGTCGCCTGCGCGGTCGCGCACGTCCTGGTAGTGGGGAATGGAGTTGGACCCGTAGTCCATCCCCGGCCACTGGCGATAGAGCTGGACGACCTCCTCCGGCTCGGCGGCGCCCGAAAGGGGCCGAAGCAGGAGCGCATGGACGGCGGAGAACGTCGCTGCGTTCAGGCCGATCCCGAGCGCGAGGGTCGAGATGGCGACCACGGAGAAGAGGGGGCTCTTCAGCAGGAGTCGAAGGGCCTGCCGCAAGTCGTTGATTATGTTAGCGCTCACGAAGATCTCCGGCCGTAGTTGGTCTCGTCCACGATGAAGAATAACGGGCCGAGCGAACCAAAGGTTCAGTTCGCGAAGGAGGACGGGACCGTATCCTGAAAATCTGGAACCGGGTCAGCGTCGCGCCGCGATTCAGTATGAAGCGCCCCGGAGGATGAGTCCGGTGCCGCCTAACCCACCACCCACGGAGCGCTCAGATGGGCAATGCCGACGCAGCAGATCGCGACGCCCGCCCATCGCAGCGTCATAACGGGAGTCCGTCGGGCGGTCATGCGAAAGACGCTCTGGGTGGAGAGACCGATTGCAAGCTGAACCAGGGCGAGACCCAGGAGATAAGCCGCGAGCGGGGTCGCTTCCGCAGCCACGATCGTTTCGCCATAGGCGTACCCGTGGAATATCCCAGCCAAAGGCGAAAGCCCCACGGAAATTGGCAAGCTCTCTCGTCTCGCTACCAGAAGCGCGCCGAAAAGAAGGACGGACAGCGAGATCAGAAGCTCCGGCGCGGGCAGATTCCATTCGAGCACATGGACGCCCGTCCCGACGAGCGAGGCGGCGACGAAGGCTATGGGAATGATGGCCCCGCGACGATGGCGCGCGGCGATCAATCCCGCGGCCACGACGAAGGCCAGATGATCGAGGCCGATCACCGGGTGGGCAAGTCCCGACAAGAGCCCTTCCCACCCATTCGAAGGAGTCGCCCCTCCCATCGCGTGGTGCGCGCTCGCGGGGGCAGCAAGCAGCATCGAACCTAGTGTGAGCGCACCCAGGGCCGCGCCGTGGCGGTTCAACGACTTCATGATTCCGTTCCTCCTGTATTTTTTCGCAACAGTACCGGCTTGCCGTGCGGGGTATGGCGATAAGCGTCGACCCACTCTTCTTTTCGCGTGGAGAGCTCGGCGTCGTCGGCCAAGCGCTTCGAGGTGACCAGTCGTTCGAGCGCCGAAAGCCAATGCTCGTAGTAGTGAGACCCGTCGTCGGGCTCTCCGCGATCGGCCGCGGCCTTCAGCTCCTCGGCCAGCGTCGCCGCCCATTCCTTCCAGGTGAAATGGCCCTGCGCGGAGAGACGCACCGCGAGCGCGAATGCCTGGGCCTGCCATGGCTCGGCGAAGACCGGACCGCCCTCGTCGCGGGGAAGTCGCGGCAAATCCGATAGCTGTTCGAAGCCGAGGGCCGCGTCAGACCCGCTCAAGGTAGTCATCCCACATGTCGATGTGAACGGAGTCGAGTGGCGAAGCGCTCTGCCCCCACAGTTCGCGGGCGGAGAACCGCACGGAGTAGACGTGCTGGCGTTTCTCTCCCTGGAAGTGCGCGTTGGTGTCCGGAAAAACATAAACACCGTGGTCTCGCGCGACGATACCGGTCTTGCCTCGCGCATACCGCGGAAGACGGGTGTGACCGATGGGATGGATATTGCGGGCGCGCACGCTCTCTCCCACCGCGAATAGCGGCGGGACTCCCGGTTCGTGGCTCGAAGCGATACCGCGATTGACCCAGCGGGAAGAGGTCGCGAGGGTGAGGGCCGGTGTTGCCTTGACGGAGCCCGGAGCCGCCTTGCCGCTTTCCACTTCCTCCTGAGTTGCGAAGCCATACTTCACGACCTGCGCTTCGAGCCGCATCGCCCACCGCTCGTAGTAGGTCATCCGCAGATAGTCGACGGGAGGCAGGATCTCGAGCCAGTGCCGGTCGGTGTCGATGCTCCATCTGCGGAAGGCGCGCATCGACCGGGTCATCGCATAGACCCGTCCCTCCCAACGAGCGTGGAATACCGGCTCGTTCTTCTCATATTGAACGAGACCCATTCCGTGCATGCCGCCCATGTCGTGCACGCCGTTCATGCGACGGCTCCAGACGGGGGCGCGACTCGGGCAACACCGACCATCGCATCCCGGGTGACGAGCGCAGCGAGCTCCTCTTCGGTCATGTTCTCGGTGCCCGGAGGACGCTCGGGGAGAACGATGTAGCGCAGCTCCGCCGTACTGTCCCAGACGCACACTTCGACGTCTTCCGCGACCTCGGTTCCGAACTCGCGGAGGATCCCGCGCGGGTCGATGACCGCGCGAGACCGATAGGGCGCGGACTTGTACCAGACGGGCGGGAGCCCCAGAACCGGCCATGGATAGCATGAGCAGAGAGTGCAGACGATCAGGTTGTGAACCTTGGGTCCGTTCTCCACCACCACCATGTGCTCGCCTTGTCCGCTGGTATATCCGAGCTCGGCAATCGCCGCGGGTGCATTCTCGAGGAGTCGCTTCTTGTACGCGGGATCGACCCAGGCGCGCGCGACGACCCGCGCTCCGTTGCGCGGACCGACCTTGTTCTCCATAGTGTCGACCAGGGCGTCGAGGGCCGCGGGATCCACCAGGCCTTTCTCGACGAGCAAAGACTCCAGGGCTTTCACCCGAAGCGTGAGATCGGAGGGGACGTCCTGATGATCGTGATCTTGTGCGTGCAGGGCGGCTGGTGTCGCTGCGCTGGCGGCGAGCCCTTTCAGGAACCCTCGACGGTCGACGGAACTACCCTCGGAGTCGGCCATGTCCACCTCCTGCTGGGTTCGACGGAGAAGCGCGAGACTACTTCACAGGCGCGTTCGTTTTCAACTCCCCGAACCAATTCAGCACCATGTTCTGCGTGACGTTCTGCGTGACGTTCTCGGTTTTCTTCGGAGCCGCGCGGGAAATCAGTCAACAGAAAAATGAAAGCGCAAATTTTCTTGAAGCGGTCGCGTCTCACCTTCCTTCGAGAAAGTCGGCGATGGTCCGGTTCAGGAACTCGGCGTCTCCCGGGCCTCTCCCGGCCCCGGCCCCGTGACCCCAGATCGACGGTATCGGAACGAGCTTGGCGCCGGGAATCAGCCGGGCCTCGTGCTCGGAATCGGCAACGGGGAAGTAGAGATCGGTTTCCGAGGGCATGAAGAGCACCCGGGCCTTGATGGAGCGGAGAGCTTTTTCGAAGTCGCCTCCGAAACCGGGGGAGTCGCCGACGTCGTGTCTCTGCCACATCTTCGCCTGCCAGAGCACGTTGTTCGCGTCGCGCGCCAGCCAGCCCGCTTCCGCCTGCTTGAGCCAGGCCTCGATGCTGTCGTAGCCCAGCTCACGGTACGTCTCGCG
>DAISKN010000454.1:0-5967 GCA_036820975.1 Acidobacteriota bacterium
TTCTCGGGAACGCTCTTCCCCTTCGCTTTCATCACCATCGCCTGCGGCGCCATCTCCGGATTCCACGCGCTCATCGCTTCCGGTACATCGCCCAAGATGATTACCCGCGAGGGCGACGCCCGCCTCGTGGGTTACGGCTCGATGCTTATGGAGTCGTTCGTGGCGATCATGGCCATCATCGCCGCCTGCACCCTCGACCCCGGCGTCTACTTCGCGATGAACACCACACCCGCGGCGCTGGAGCAGGCCTCCGAGGTCCTGAATCAATCGGGGTTCGTGGTCACGCCCGAGCACATGGCGCAGCTCGCGGACGAGATGGGCGAGGAGACTCTCATCGCCCGGACCGGCGGCGCGCCCTCGCTCGCCGTGGGAATGGCGAACATCCTTTCTTCCGTCTCCAGCGTCGTGGGAGGAAAGACCGCGACCGCCCTCTGGTACCACTTCGCCATCATGTTCGAGGCGCTCTTCATCCTGACCACGGTGGACGCGGGAACCCGGGTCGGAAGGTTCATGCTGCAGGACCTGCTCGGGCACGTCTGGCCGAAACTGAGCGAGACATCGTGGTATCCCGGGGTGCTCCTGTCGAGCGCGCTCATCGTCGCCGGCTGGGGCTACTTCCTCTACCAGGGAGTGGTGGATCCGCTCGGCGGAATCAACTCTCTCTGGCCCCTCTTCGGGATCGCGAACCAGCTCCTGGCGACGGTGGCGCTCTGCGTCGCCACCACCATCATCATCAAGATGGGAAAGGTGCGGTACGTCTGGGTCACGCTTGCGCCTCTCCTCTGGCTCTTGGTCGTCACCATGACCGCGGGGGTCCAGAAAGTATTCTCCCCCGATCCCAAGCTCGGATTTCTCGCCCATGCCCGGACCCTCGAGGGCTCGCTCGACCCGAGCGCCGCGCGGCTCATCTTCAACGACAAGCTCGACGCCTATGTGGCGCTCCTGTTCATGGTCGTGGTGTGGCTGGTGATCATCGCCTCGGCCCGGGAGTGGATCCTGGTGGTCAGCGGCCGCAAGCGGGCGGAGGTGAAGGAAGCGCCGTTCGTGCTCAGCGCCAGCGCTGTCCGGGAATAGCCGAGACGGCGATGCCCTGGGTGTTGCTCGCGACTCTTCGCGCTCTTCTCGGCGCGCAGCCGGAGGCGCCCTCGCTTCGGGAGTTTCTCGAGAGAAGGCTCCAGGTCGACGGGGAGGAGTGGCGGGAAATCCAGACGGGAAACCCGGTAGTGAAGATCCGCGATGGACGCGAAGCCTCGGAGACCCGGCTGATGGGCGTCGTGAAGATTCAGGGCTCACCCGAGAACTTCGTGGAGCGGTACCGCGACATCGTGGCATTCGAGAAGGGGACCGGCGTTCTTCAGATCGGCCGGTTCAGCGAGCCTCCCCGGGTCGAGGATGTTTCGTCGCTCACCGTGGACGAGGGCGACATCGAGCAAGTCCAGGAATGCCGGCCCGGCGACTGCGGGATCAAGATGAGCGAAGTCACGATGAATGCGTTCCGGGCTCTCGACTGGGAGGCCGGGGACGCGGCCGAGCGGGCGAACGGTCTGGCCCGCCGCATGATCGTGGAATTTCTCGAGAGCTACCGCGAGGGCGGGAACCAGTCGCTCGGATTGTTCCACGACAAGGAGAAGCCGCTTCTCGTCGGCCGGCAGTTCGAGGAGATGATGGAGGATCCGGATCTTCCCGTGTACTTCCCGGATCTCTTCCGGTTCCTCCTGGACTATCCGGCTTCACCGCTCGCCGGAAGCGAGGAGTTCTTCTACTGGTCCAAAGTCGACTTCGGGCTGAAGCCCGTCATCCGGCTGAACCACGTCGTCATCTGGCGCCCCGAGAATCGCGAGCTGGTGAAGTACGTCATCGCCTCGAAGATGATCTACACCACGCATTACTTCAATACCGGGGTCGAGCTGAAGTTCCTGGCGCGGGAGCCGGACGAGAACGGCTCCTACTACCTGATGATCGCGAATCGATCGAGAAGCGACGGGCTCACGGGGTTCACCGGCGCGATGCTCGGAGGCAGGATCCGCGGCAAAGCCCGGGACGGCCTGGAGAGCTATCTGGTGGCGGTGAAGTCGAACCTCGAGAACGCTCGTTAGGCTTCCTCGGGAGAGGACTCGGCCTCGGGAACCCACCAGCGCGACATGTCGAGAGCGACGGCGGCGAAAGGCTCCGCCTTTACCGCCTGGTCGCCCACGAACGTCGCGAGGAGGGTCCAGCGGGAAGCGACAAGACGATAGCTCTCCAGGGTGCGATGAACGGGGTTGACGAGCCACAGGGAGCTCATTCCCTCGCGGGCGTAGACTTCCATCTTCCGTCCCCGGTCGATGGCTTCGGTCGCGGGCGAGACCACTTCGCACGCCCAGTCGGGTGCGAGATCGAAGTACGCTTTCTCGGGAAGGCTCGCCATCTTCTCCCGCCGCCATCCGGCGATATCCGGAACGAGAATGTCGGCGCCCAGGTGGAGCTCGGGCTCATCCAGGATCCACCAGCCTCCTGGAGGTTCCCCCCCGCCGGGTCTTCCGAAAGTCTCGAAGAGCGCCCCGCCTAAACCGGACGCCGCCAACGCATGCCGCGGGGACGGTCTGGGCAACGCGAAGAGGTCGCCGTCGAGGATCTCTCCCACCAGATGTTCGGGAAGCGCGAGGATATCCGCGTAGCTCGCTGCTTTGCGGCGTCGAGTCGCGCTCATCCGATTCAGATTAACACGAGGCACGTCGTCTAGACCGGCTCCTCGGCAAGGTCGAGCATCGTCCGAAAAACCGCCGTCCAGCCCTCACCGCTGCGGGAAAACAGCCAAAGGTCTCTTCCCGTAGAGCGGTACTTCTTCCCGCCCCGCTCGTACACCATGGCGAAGGCGAAGCTCGCGACCGCGGTGTCTCCGAAGACAACGATGCTTCGATCGCTCTCCTCGAACCCGCGGACCCGCACGTTCTCGCACATATCGACGAAGCCCTGTACGAGAAGGCTTCGGCCCTGGACACGCGCCCCACCGGGAAGGAGCATCACGATGTTCGGGTCGAACAGCGCCTCGAGCTCGAGGGGCTTTCCCTCGAGCCAGGCCTGGTTAATCGACGAGAGCGTCCGCGAAACCTCTTCGTGGGCCGCGGTAGACACTGCCTACTCGCGGGCGCGATAGACGACGACGGTTTTCCGGGTCTGCTCGATGGCCTTCTTCACCCGCTCCGCGGTCTCCCCGACGAGCTCCACGGCGTCGACATAGTACCCGTCTCGCAGGGGCGTGCTCGCTTTGTCCAGGGTCTCGTGGGCCGGGGCGACGGATCGCCGGTACGTCTCGGGCGTGGCCGAGCTCGAGACGGTGAGCGCGGCTCCCACGCCGACGGCGGCGCCGGGAACGGACGTGGGGAAGCTCGTCGGAAACCGCTCGATGAGGAGGACGTCGCTTCTCGCAATCGACTGAGATCCAGCCTCGAGCTCGAGGGTGAGCTTCAGATCGGTGACGACCATGACGCGGCCATAGGATTTGTCCCCGTCACGCTCGGTGACACGAATCGCGGTCCCCACGGGGAGCTTCTCGACGTTCGACCATTCCCGAGGGGGATCGGAGGCGGCCCGGTCGGCGTCGAGACCTTTCGACCCGCAGCCGGAAGCGACGACGGCGAGAACCATCGGGAGTACGAAGCTTTTCATGTTTCCTCCTCGGCGGCGGATCCAACGCTACGTCACAACTCGAGTTTTCGCAACCGCAGGGCGTTGACGATGACCGAGACCGAGCTCACCGTCATGGCGGCGCTCGCGATCATCGGGCTCAAGAGGAGACCGAAGAAAGGATAGAGGACCCCGGCGGCCAGGGGCACTCCCAGCGTGTTGTAGACGAACGCGAAGTACAGGTTCTGCCGGATGTTTCTCATCGTTCCCCGGGAGAGCCGTCGCGCGCGGACGATACCCCGGAGGTCGCCCTTCACCAAAACCACGTCGGCGCTCTCGATGGCAACGTCGGTACCGGTTCCCATCGCGATCCCGACGTCGGCCCGGGCGAGGGCGGGAGCGTCGTTGACCCCGTCTCCCGCCATGGCCACCTTGCGGCCCTCGCGCTGCAGCCTCTCGACGTGCGCCGCCTTGTCCTGGGGGAGGATTTCGGCTTCTACCCGGTCGATTCCGAGCTTCCGCGCGACCGCGAGGGCGGTGATCCGGTTGTCGCCGGTCAGCATCACCAGATCCAGACCCTCGGCGTGGAGGAGACGTATCGCCTCCGGGGTCGTCGGGCGCACGGGATCTTCGACCGAAAGAAGGCCCGCGGGCTTACCATCGACGGCGACGAAAACCACCGTCTCGCCCTCGCCGCGCAGAGACTCGGCCTCTATGGAGAGAGAGCCTGGATCGATCCCGATCTCCTCGAGGAGCTTCCCGTTTCCGACGGCGACCTTCCGGCCCTTCACCGTCGCGAGGACGCCCTTGCCGGTGATCGACCGGAAATCGGAAGGGGACTCGAGTCGACTTCCCCGCGCTTCGGCACCTTCGACGATTGCGCGCGCGAGAGGATGCTCGCTTCCCCGCTCGAGGCTGGCGGCGAGCTCCAGGATCTCCGCCCCATCGAATCCCGGGAGAGGCTCGATTTTCGAGAGCCTGGGCCTGCCCTCGGTCAGAGTTCCCGTCTTGTCGACCACGAGCACTTCGACCTTCTCCAGGACTTCGAGGGCGGAGGCGCTCCGAACCAGGACTCCCGCCTGCGCTCCGCGGCCGGTCGCGACCATGACCGACATCGGCGTCGCGAGACCGAGGGCGCAGGGGCAGGCGATGATGAGGACCGCGACCGCGTTCACCAGGGCATGGGCGAGGCGCGGCTCCGGTCCGAAGAGGCCCCAGACGAGAGCGGCCGCGATCGCGACCGCAATCACCGCGGGAACGAACCACGCCGAGACCTTGTCCGCGAGCCTCTGGATGGGGGCGCGCGAGCGCTGCGCCTCGGCCACGAGCCTCACGATCGAAGCGAGGAGCGTATCGCTCCCGACGCGCTCCGCTCTCATGACGAAAGTTCCCGTCGCGTTCACCGTGCCCGAGGCGACGCGGCTTCCCGGCCCCTTCTCGACGGGAATGGGCTCGCCGGTCAGCATCGACTCGTCGACCACGCTCTCCCCTTCCAAGACCACGCCGTCGACGGGGACTCCCTCGCCCGGCCGAACGCGAAGCCGGTCGGACACGACGACGCGCTCGAGCGGCACATCCTCCTCGCGCCCGTCGGGATGGACCCGGCGGGCGGTCTTGGGAGCGAGCGAGAGCAGCGCGCGGAGGGCGCTCGACGTCTGGCCTCGCGCGCGGAGCTCGAGCACCTGCCCGAGGAGCACCAGGGTCACGATGACCGCCGCCGGCTCGAAGTAGACCGCGAGCGCGCCGGTGTGGTGATCGCGGAACGAGTCGGGAAACAACCCGGGAAAGATCGTCGCGGCGACGCTGTACCCGTAGGCGGCGCCGGTCCCGAGGGCGATGAGCGAGAACATGTTCAGGCTGCGGTTCACGACCGATCGATACCCGCGCTCGAAGAACGGATACCCGCCCCAGAGCACGACGGGGGTCGCCAGCAGGAATTGGAGCCACAGGGCGCCAGGGCCGAGAAGCCGCTGAAGGGGCTGCGCCGGCAGCATCTCCGAGACCATCAGCGCCAGGATCGGCGCGGTCAGCGCCGCCGACCAGAAGAACCGTCGAGACATGTCGCGGAGCTCGGGGTTTTCTTCGTCGAGGGTCTCGAGAGTCAGGGTGCGCGGCTCGAGCGCCATGCCGCAGAGGGGGCAGTTCCCGGGGCTCTTCCGCACGATCTCCGGGTGCATGGGGCAGGTCCAGTCGATTCCGGACGCCGGCGCGGGCGGCTCGACCGGAGTCGACGGCCTCAGGTACTTTCCGGGATCGGCGCGGAACCGCTCGAGGCAGCCCTTGCTGCAGAAGTAGTAAGTGGTGCCCTGATGCTCGTGGTGCCCCGCCGACTTCGCGGGAGAGACCGTCATCCCGCACACG
>DAISKN010000455.1:0-5966 GCA_036820975.1 Acidobacteriota bacterium
CACCGACACCGGCGTCTTTCTCTCCGCCGAAGGAGCGGTGCATCCACTCGTCACCCTCGCCGGCGGCGCCCGCGTCGATCGGGTCACGACTCGGAACAGCGGCGGCTACTTCGGCGACCACTCCACCTCGAACTCCGCATTCTCGGGCTACGGGTCGGCCACCGTCGGCTCGTTCGGCGGCTTCAGCTTCACCGCCCAGATCGCGAAAGGGTTCCGCGATCCGGTGATCTCCGACCGGTACTTTCGCGGAGTCACCGGGCGCGGCTTCATCACCGGGAACCCGGACCTCGAGCCGGAGACCTCCACCCAGTTCGATTCCGCCGTGCGCTACACCGGGCGGGATTTCCGGGGAGCGTTCTACTTCTACGAGTATCGGTTCCAGGACCTCATCGAGCGGTACGAGGACGGGGAGGACCTCTTCTTCTTCCGGAATCGCGGCCGCGCGCGCATCCGCGGAATCGAGCTGGAGCTCCAGACGTTGCTTCCCCGTGACGTCAACCTCGAGGTCGGGTTCCAGCTGCAGAGCGGCCTCGCGCTCGACGATGACGCCCCGCTCGACGACATGTCTCCCCTGACACTCTTCGTTCAGGCTCGAAAGGACCTGGGCTCGAAGGCGTTCGTCCAGGCGCGGGCGGCGTTCTACGCCGAGGACGACGAGCCCGGCCCGACGGAGATCTCGATGCCGGGCTGGAGCGTCTTCGACGTTTCCGCCGGGTACGAGTTCAACGAAAGGCTCGAGCTGCGATTCCTCGTCCGGAACCTCTTCGACGCGTCCTATCCGGTGAGTCCGGATGCGAGGGCGGTTCTGGCCCCGGGAATTTCAGGGATGATCTCGCTCCTCGTCCGTCTCTGAGACAAAATGTCCCGATGGAGTCGCTCTCGGTAGCGGACGCCCGGCGACTCGCGCTCGCCCGCGCCGGGCTGCTGAAGCCGGAGTGGACCGGGCTCCCCCGAGGTCGAAAGGCTTCCCGGCGGGAAGCCGCTTTCGAAGTCATCCGCCGCTTCGGCTATCTCCAGCTCGATACCGTCTCCGTCGCCGGGGCGAGGAGCCACGGGATCGTGCTGCACTCGAGGCTTCCCGGACTCGATCCGGAAGCTCCGGAGAGCCTACTTCGCCCGGGGGCGCCGCTCTTCGAGTACTGGGGCCACGAGGCGAGCTGGATTCCCGTTGAGCTCTACCCGGCGTTCGCGTTTCGCCGGAAGGAGTTCCAGACGCACCCGTGGTGGGGCGATCTCATCGGCGACAACCCGCGCGTGGCCGCCTCGATTCTCGACCGGGTTCGAAACGAGGGTCCGCTTCGCTCCTCCGACCTCGAAGGCCGAGCGAGCTCCGGTTGGTGGAATCTGAGCGTAGCGAAGAAAGTCGTCTCCGCTCTCTGGTCGGCGGGCACTCTCGCCGTCCGCGAGCGCAAGAACTTCCAGCGCACGTACGACCTCGCGGAGCGGGTGATCGACGCGAAATGGCGCGCAACGAAGTTGAGCCTTCCGGAGTCTTTGAAAGTGCTCCTTTCGAGGGCTCTCGAAGGCCACGGGTGGGCAGCCACTTCCACCCTGGCCGCAACCTGGCGGTTTCGGTTTCTGCGGAAGGAGATCTCGACGGCGCTCGAGGAGCTCGAGGAGGAGGGCGCGATCCGGAAATGCCTCGTCGAGCCGACGGCGAGGACCCGCGTCGCCGGATGGATTCGTCCGGAGGACCTCGGTCTCGCGGCTCGCCTCCGCCGGTTGCGGCTCGCTCCCGCCGAGATCGACGAAGGGATTCTCCTTTCGCCCTTCGATCCGATTCTCTGGGACCGGGCCCGGGTGAAGCTTCTCTTCGGGTTCCATCAGGTCCTCGAGGTGTTCACCCCCGCTCCCCGGCGGAGGTACGGCTACTATTGCATGCCCGTCCTGTCCGGCGAGCGGCTGGTCGCCCGGTGCGACGTGAAGGCGGAGAAGGCGAAGGGCGCCCTGAGGGCGCTCTCCTTCCACTACGAGAAGGGTGCGTCGGCCGCGGGAAGAAGAGCGGCGCGGCGCGCGCTCGAGCGCTACGCGGCCTCGCTAGGGCTGAAGCTCGTGCGGTGAGCTGGTGGAAAGCGGGCGAGCGGAAAGCACGGAGAGCGGCACCCGCAAACCGTAGGACCGGTCGATCTCTTCCGCGAGAGACTCGTACGCGCGGGCGGCGAGCGACTCCGGGGCGTAGCGCGAGATGGGGAGCCCGGCACCGGACGCCTCGGCGAAGCGAACCGATTTCGGGATGGGCTTGAACGCGCGCACGCCCCAGAGGTGCGCCTGGGAGGCGACGTGCTCCATCACTCCCAGCGCGTGCCGGCTTCGGCCGTCGAACATAGTAGGCAGGAAACCCGCGACCTTCAGGCCCGGGTTGAGCCGGGACCGGATGTCGTCGATGGTGGACATGATGCCGGGAAGCTGATTCGCCGCGAGGAACTCGGTCTGAACCGGAACGATGACTTCGCGCGCGCAGGCGAGGGCGCTCGGGGTGAGGCATTGGATCGAGGGCGGGCAATCCAGCAGCACGAAATCGAAGTGAGGAAGTTGGGGCGCGAGGGCGCGCTTCAGGGCGTCCTCTCGATTCCTGTGAAGGGCGAGCTGGGTTTCCGCTTCGGCGATTCCATATCCGCCGGCGATGGTGAGTCCCTGCGCTTTCACGAAAGAGACGGAGAGGTCCCCGCTGCCGAAAAGGGCGATGCCGAGAAGCGCGTCGGCGAGGCCGGGCCGCGGCATCGGAACCCGGAGAGCGGAACAGAGGTCCTGCTGGGCGTCGAGGTCTACCAGCAGGACCCGCCGTCCTCTCGCGGAGAGCGCTGCGCCGAGGTTGACCGCGGTCGTGGTCTTGGCGACGCCGCCCTTTCGGTTGGCGATGGCGACCACGCGGGCCATTGGGGGATTCGGCATCTGGCGTTCTCGTTCTTCTGACCATGGTGGACCCGGACCCCGGATGGTTCCGTGATTCCGGGCGTGTGAGATTCATCACGATCCGTTGGGGTGCTTCCCCCACGAGCCCGTCCGCCCCTGAGGTAGACTGACGGCGCCATCATGAGAAGAGGAGTTCTCGGAGCACTTCTGGTTCCGCTGCTTTTCCTTCCCGGCGCTCTCGCCGCGCGCGAGGTGGAAGACGCGACTCTGGCCCGTGAGATCGAAGCTCACGTGAAGGGTCTCGTGGAGGCGGACGAGTTCTCCGGCGCGCTGATGGTGGCCCGCGGCGACGACGTTCTCTTCCAGGGTGCCTGGGGCCTCGCGAGCCGCGCCTTTCGAGCGCCGAACCGGGTGGATACCAAGTTCAACCTCGGCTCGATGAACAAGATGTTCACCGCGGTCGCGATCTCGCAGCTCGCGCAACAGGGGAAGCTCGACTTCGAGGAGACCGTGGGCAAGCACCTTCCCGACTGGCCGAACGCCCCGGTCCGCGACAAGGTGACGATCCATCACCTGTTGACGCATACCTCGGGAATGGGAAGCTACTTCAACGAGGCGTATCAGAAGGCCGCGAAGGAGCAGTTCCGCAAGGTCCGCGACTACCGGACGTTGTATGCGGAGGAACCGCTTTCGTTCGAGCCCGGCACCCAATGGTCCTACAGCAACTCCGGATTCATGCTCCTCGGGGAGATCGTCGAAGCCGTCTCGGGCAAGGACTACTTCGACTACGTCCGCGAGAACGTGACCGCGCCCCTGGGCATGAAAGACACGGAATGCTACGAGATGGATCGCGACACCGAGAACCTCGCGATCGGCTATACGAAGGAGGGCGCCTACCCTCTACCCGCGGGAGAGAAATGGAACAATCTCTACCTTCACGTGGTCAAGGGGGGGCCGGCGGGAGGTTGTTTCTCGACCGTTCCCGATCTCCTGAAGTTCGCGGCGGGTCTCCGCGGAGGGAAGCTCCTGGACGAGCGACACACGGCGGCGATGACCGAGGGCAAGGTCGCGCCGGATCGGGAGAAACCCGAGACCAGGTATGCCTATGGGATCTCGGAGCGAACCGTCGGTTCGGAGCGCATCGTCGGCCACGGGGGAGGTTTCATGGGGATCAACGGGCAGCTCGACATCTACTGGAGCTCGGGCTACACCGTGGCCGTGCTCTCCAACTACGATCCCCCCGCGGCGGGCTCCCTGGCGCAGAAGATCCAGGGGCTGATCCTGCGGAAGTAATCATCAGAAACGGAGGCTGGGTAATGAAGGATTTCAGGAATCTGGAGCGGTATCTCGTCGGTGTCGTTTCGGCGCTTCTGGTGGCGGCGAGCGTAGCCTCGGCGGAAGAGGTCTATACGGCGACTCTGACGTCAGCGCGCGGGTTGGGGAAGAAGACCGCCGAGCTCACGTTGACCATCACCTCTCGCACCAGCGAGGAGGAGGCGGCGAGGCTCCAGAAGATCCTGACGGAACAGGGCTCGGATGCCGCCATTGCGGAGCTGCGAAAGTTCGACCGTGGCATCGCCAAGATCACCGGCGGCCCCTCGAGTCCCGTTCGCCATATGAGGTCCCACGTCGGCCAGAACGGCGCGAGGGTCATCATCATCACCGACGGCCCGCTCTACTTCCCCGATGACGCTCCATCGCCCTCGGCGGTGGCGAAGACCTCCATCGGGCTCATCGAGCTCGTGGTGGACAACACGGGAAAGGGCCGCGGCAACATGGTCGAAGCCCTGAAGATCAACGTGACGCCGGACGGAGTCTTCCAGGTCGTGACCCCGGGAGCGACGAAGATCGACCTCGAGAACGTTCAGCAGAAGCGCTAGAGGGCGCGCGCCGAGGCGGGTCTTCATTTCTTCGATCCAGCCAGGGACAGGGTCGAAGAGAGTCGCCTGGCCACGCTCGCTTGACTCTGATGGTGGGAACGCGGTCGATTCGCACGAAGGAGGTCGCGACCATGCCAGCCCGAAAGAAGGCGAGCGAACCGAAGCCGAGCGAACCGAAGCCGAGCCGGCCGCGGATTCCCGATTACGGCATCCCGGATACGGCGAAGGGGATACTTTCATGGAGCTTCGTCGACGAGCGGATGACAGCGGCGAAGAGCTACTGGGTATCGACGACCCGACCCGATGGTCGTCCTCACGCGAGACCCGTCGACGGAGTCTGGCTGGAAGGCGTCCTGGCCTTCGGCGGAAGCGACAAGGTGATATGGGTCCGGAACCTCGAGGCCAATCCAAACGTGAGCCTGCACCTCGACAGCGGCGAAGAGGTCGTCATCCTCGAGGGACAGGTGGAGCGGGTGGTCGACGCCGCGCATCCCCTCGCGACCCGCGTTCTCCAGGCCTCGAAGAAGAAGTATCCACAGTATTACCCGGGCGAGGGTACGCCTCCCTTCCGGCCCTTCTGGATGCTTCGACCGGAAATCGCTTTCGCCTGGACGCTGAGCGGCTTTCCGAAGACGGCCACGCGGTTTCTACTGAAGACGCCGCGATCGGGACGACACTGAAACCTCTGGGGGGGGGGAGAATATAGCCATTGACACTATAGCCAGATTGGCTATAGTTGGTCCGTGGCCTACGAACAGACCGACATCGACGCGCTGCTTCCCCTGCCGGAAGCGACGTTTCACATTCTCCTCGCCCTCGCCGATTCCGACCGTCACGGCTACGCCATCATCCAGGACGTCGCCGACCGCACCGACGGCGAGGTGACGCTCGGCGCGGGAACGCTCTACCGCTCCATCCAGCGCATGCAGGAGCAGGGGCTCATCGTCGAGACCCGGGATCGGCCCGCGCCCGAGCTCGATGACGAAAGAAGGCGCTACTACCGCATCACCCCCTTCGGCGCCGCCGTCGCCCGGGCGGAGTCCGGGCGGCTCTCGCGGCTCGTCCGGCTCGCTCGCGCCCGCGGATTCGCGCCGAAGACCGCCTGAGGGAACCTGAGGGAGAAGTATCGATGCGTTTCTACCGGCTGCTACTCCATCTCTATCCCCGGGCCTTCCGCTCCGAGTACGGCGGGGAGATGCGCCTCGACTTCTCCGAGCGCCTGCGCCGCGCCAT
>DAISKN010000456.1:0-5952 GCA_036820975.1 Acidobacteriota bacterium
ACGCGCTTGTGCCTCCGGGAGAGATCTAGCTGTTGACACACGGGGGCCTGATAGGGGTTGGGCCGCCTCTCATTCGGCTGCTCTACGCCTCCACGAGGGATCAACGCACATCACCTCGACCACACCATGGCCCGGTTGTACGGACTTCCACGTGTAGACATCGCCGGATAGTAGATATGCAGACCCGGGAAAAGACTCCCCACACTCTGGAAGAGGGAGTGGCGGGCTACCCTCTTCCACCCAGACATAGGCAGTCTCTTTTCCCTCGCGTTCGACGAGCACAACGTGAATGCCTCTACCCAAGTGTTCCGCTCGACCCAGATAACGATGGCTCTTCGCAGCGAAGGAACCGTCAGACAACCGAACACCCTCGAGTACTCTTCCGACGTCTCGGGGCCGGAACTGTGAAAGGAAGTGAATCACCCGAGGATTGTTGCAGCCAAGCCATGACTCAAGATCCTTGCCGCAAGGATCGGGCCTAGCCTCGCCAGGCACCTGAGCGAGAAGGAAGACGGTCAGTCCCGTTACGCACACGCCCGACACGCATCACCTCGCTCTACGTCGGCCCAAAACACCGGGATTCAGCGGCGTGGCCAGCCTTGAGTAGAAGCACTCCGTTGCCGACGGAGATTTCGTCCATACGAACTATGCTATTCGACCAAGATCACGTCCGCTGCAATCGCGCTCGATCAGGGGTGGGCCGGCGACTATACGGAGAGATCAAAAAGCGCCTCCCACGTAGTAAAGGATCGCCGCCACGGCGTAGGCTCCGAGATACATGATCAGAAGGCTGCCCAGCGTAAGCAGACCCTTCCATTGTTCGGTCCGCAAGACTACGACCGGAATCACCGCGAAAGGAGCGACGCCAAGGAATAAACCCGTATCAACGTGCACTGGCGCACCACGAGTCATGAGGTAGTGCCAGAACCAGTACCAGAGGGCTGCGAGCGGCACGATGCGGCTCATTGTGCCAAACAGCGGGGATGGCGACAGTTCAAAGAGCACGTAAAGGGTGTTGCCGACGTTTGCGATCACGAACGCAGACGTAAGAATCACCCAGGGCACCCAGACCCGCGAGAGGCGAGGCGAGAACGATGTCGCTCCCTTGGTCATCGGTTGCGACTCAGTGCGGGCTTAGCATTGCCGACGGCATCTAACCACCGGCGTTCAGCCACGAAGCGCGACTGAGTGACGCTAGGCCGCAAAGCGGCCCTACCTATAACGTACTCGCGCTTCGTCAGCTGCAACGCCTGTTCGCCAGCCCTTCGAAGATGTTCATGGCTTTGGCGTCGACCAGGCCTCAGCTGATAAGGAGTCTCGATGCAACTCAGCATACTGCTCCAGGAGGTTATCGACGTCTTCGCCCGTGCGGCTGTCGAACATGCGGTCCAGGTCGCGAAAGGCATGCTCGGATCCACTCGTGAGGCCCGTAACCTGGCCATGCCTCTCGTCTCGGTCGCGGGGCGGGCTTCCCGAAGGAAACCGAGCACCGGCAGCCCGCACGATCTCGGCGGTTAGCGGTGCGCCGATGGCCTCGAGCGCCGCGACTGCCTCAGCGGCATGGTTGCCAGCGGAGTTGTAGAAGTACCCGCTGAAGCCACCGAGGTTGACCTCAAAGAACAGCGATGACACATGTAAGAGAACGCGCTCGGCTTCAGTCAGGCCGGCCACGCCGCAAGCAACCTCCTTACGGTCAATGACGTTCAAGAGCACGCCCAGGTCAACCACCTGCAGGTAACGCTCCTCCCCTCCACTGGGGCGCGGCGGGGTCTGACGAACACCAATTCGAAGGTTCCGTGGATCGTCGGCCATATGATTCTGTTGGGCCGTGGGAATGCAGTGTATCCGGGGCGGTGCGGGAGGTGTTGGGGCTTCGAATCGCACTGCGCTTTGGGTTTGTTGCTGACGAATCATAGGCCTTTCGGATCTCAGCTGGCGCGTGGATGCTGTATAGGTCAATAAGACCTTAAGGCCTCATTCTCATTGTAAAGCTCTTTTCGATCGGCATCAATGAGGGTCGCGCCGGCTCCCTACACCACCGCGCTCTGGCTCCACTCGTGGCCGTAGGTCATCGTCCTCCTCATTTCTTGTGGCGGAGTGGTTCTTCGGTCCTCCAGATCTTGGAGCCATTCTCGAGGCGGCGATCGCCGACCGTCGTGGAGTAGCGGCCGGTTAGGTCGCGGGTATTGCGATTTCGGCCGCCACCACGCTTCGGGCGACGCTCGCATTGAGAAATTCCCATCGAGGTCGTCGGTCAACCATACAAGTGTAGAGTTTTGGTCGACCGGATTATCCATTAACAACCCTGTTCGCGGCGTGCGCTGGGTACTCGATGATGCGTCTCTTCGAACGGGAGAGGGCGGCAACGAGCTCGATGGCCGTCGTGAAAGCACGGCCGGCATTGGGTCCGATTTTCGGCGAAACTGCGAACCACGGTACGGATCTTCGGAAGCAGGCCAAGCCCGTGCCGGGGCTCCAATCCCGCGCTGGTTGACACCCCGAAAGGGCACCTCCTATCATCCGCCCGCACGATCCAATGAGTGAGGACCCCCTATTAAAGATGACTCAGAGCCCCGGTGGGCTCTTCCAGCTCCGCTCCGAGGAGGGTCTCGATCCCCGGCTCATTAATAAAGATCTCGCCCCCACCCGCATCGGGGAGCGCACCTGGACGACCTATAACATCGCCGCGCTCTGGGTCGGGCTCGCGGTCAACATCCCGACCTACATGCTCGCCGCAGGTCTCATCGAGGGCGGGATGAACTGGTGGCAGGCGATCCTCACCATCACCCTGGGCAACCTGATCGTGCTCATCCCCATGGTTCTGAACGCGCACGCCGGCACCCGGTTCGGGATTCCGTTTCCCGTGCTGGCCCGCGTTTCCTTCGGCGTTCTAGGCGCCAACATCCCCTCGCTCCTCCGCTCGGTCGTCGCCTGCGGCTGGTTCGGGATCCAGACCTGGATCGGAGGCTCGGCGATCCAGGCTCTTCTGACGACACTCTACCCGCCCTGGGCGGAGGTCGCGGTCGGACCGGCGCTCTGTTTCGCCGTTTTCTGGCTCGTCAACATCTACATCATCGTGCGGGGCTCGGAGAGCATCCGATTCCTCGAGGACTGGGCGGCGCCGTTTCTCATCCTGTGCGGGCTCGCGCTCCTCGTCTGGGCGCTCCGGAGCGCAGGCGGCCTCGGGCCAATTCTCTCCCGCCCGTCCCGCTTCGAGACGTTCGGGGAGTTCTTCCGCTTCTTCGTTCCTTCACTCACGGCGATGGTGGGGTTCTGGGCGACTCTCGCCCTCAACATCCCCGATCTCATGCGCTACGCCCGCGGCCAGAGGGAGCAGATGATCGGACAGCTCCTGGGGCTTCCCACGACGATGGCGCTCTACGCGTTCATCGGGGTGGCCGTCACCTCGGCGACGCTGATCGTCTTCGGGGAGACGATCTGGGATCCGGTCCAGCTTCTGTCTCGCTTCGAGAATCCGCTCCTCATCGCGGTGGCGCTCTTCGCGGTCGCGGTCGCGACCCTCACCACCAACGTCGCCGCCAACGTGGTGGCGCCGGCGAACGGCTTCGCGAACCTCTGGCCGGAGAAGATGACCTTCGCCCGCGGAGGCATCCTGACCGGGATCCTCGGGATCGCGATGATGCCCTGGAAGCTCCTCGAGGACTACGGGACCTACATATTCGGCTGGCTCATCGGCTACTCCGGATTCCTCGGACCCATCGCCGGCATCTTCGTCGTGGACTATTTCCTGATCCGCAAACGGAACCTCTCGCTATATGATCTCTACCAGCGTGGCGGAATCTACGAGTATTCGCGCGGAGTGAACTGGAAGGCGGTCGCGGCGCTCGCAGCCGGGGCGGGCACGGCCTTCATCGGTCTTCTGGTGCCGGCTCTTCGCGCTTTATACGACTACGCCTGGTTCGTTGGATTCGGCGTCGCCGCGGTGCTCTACTACTTCACCATGGCGGGAGCGCCGCGCCTCGATCTGGATCGCGTTCCCCTGGAGAGCGGCGAAGTATGAACGTTCTTCGCGAGCTTCGCTACGGTTTCCGCGCGCTCGCGCGGGAGCCGCTCCTCTCGCTCGTCGCCGTTTCGACGCTCGTCCTCGGAATCGGCGCCACCACCGCGATCTTCAGCGTGGTCAAGACCGTCCTTCTCGACTCGCTCCCCTACGTCGATCCTGAGGAGCTCGTCGTGCTCCGGGAGAGAAAACCGGAGGGGTCGACCGATCTCGTTTCGCCGCCGACCTACCTCGACTGGCGCTCGCAGGCGACGACGCTCGAGGCCCTGGCCGCGTACCGGCCCGTCCGCTATGGCTTTCGGTCGGATGCCGAGCCCCTGGATCTTCCTTCCATTCGGGCGACACCCGAGCTCTTCGGGCTTCTCGGAGCCGAGGCCGCGCTCGGCCGCACTTTCACGCCCGAGGAAGGAGCTCCGGGGCACGACCGGGTGGCGATCTTGAGCCACGGGTTCTGGACCCGGCAGTTCGGCGGAAGCCCCTCCGTGGTCGGGCGCCAGATCGCGCTCGATACCCAGCTCTACACCGTGGTCGGTGTCATGGGGGAGGATTTCCAGTTCCCGCCGGGGAACGAGATCCATCTCTGGACTCCGCTCTCGTTCGATCCCAAGGACGCCCACGGCCGCTCGCGCCGCGCCCGCGCGCTGAGCGTCGTCGGGAGGCTCGGCGACGGCGTCACCCGGGAGCGCGCCGAGGAGGAGATGTCGGTCATCGCCTCGCGCATCGGGGCCGAGTTCCCCGACACCAACGCCAGCTGGAGCGCCACCGTGGAATCGGTTCACGAGCAGCTCGTGGCGGCGGCGCGCCCGGCGCTCCTTCTTCTGCTCGCCACCGTCTCCTTCCTTCTCCTCATCGCATGCGCCAACGTGGCCTCTCTGATGCTCGCGCGCCTCCAGACCCGCAGACGCGAGATGGCGCTTCGCTCCGCCCTCGGCGCGAGCCGGCGCGCGCTGGTGAGGCAGGTGCTCCTGGAAAGCCTCCTGCTCTCGGGGGCGGGAGGGGCTCTCGGAATCCTGGCGGCCTTTTTCGGCGTTCGGATGGCGAGGCACCTTCCTCTCGATCGAGTGCCCAGGCTCGGCGAGGTTGGAATCGACGGCGGAGTTCTCGCGTTCACCGCCCTCGTCTCGGTTCTGGTGGCGCTCGGCTTCGGTCTTCTTCCCGCGCTCCACGCCGCCAGGCGCGATCTGGCTCCGTCCTTGAGCGAGAGCTCCCGGGCCGGAAGCGTCGGAACGCGGCGAGTCCTGGGATCGATCGCCGGACTCGAGGTGGCGCTCGCTCTCGTTCTCCTCGTGGGCGCGGGGCTCTCGCTCCGGTCCTTCCGCGAGATGATGCGCGTCGACCCCGGCTTTCGGCCGGAGTCGCTCCTCGCCGCCCAGATCTACCTGCCTCAGGCGAAGTACCCGGACAACGAGAGCCGGCTTCGCTTCTTCACCGAGGCCCTGGACCGAATCCGCGCGCTGCCTGGGGTGCAGTCGGCCGGCGCCGCCAGCGCTCTTCCCATGCACCCCGTCGGCATCGATTTCGCGCTCCCGTTCTCGGTCGAGGGCCGAACCGGGCCCGCTTCGGGAGAAGAGCCCCGTGCCGATATCCGCGCGGCCACCGATCGCTACTTCGAGACCATGAAGATGGCGCTCCTCCGCGGCCGCCTCCTCGACGAGCGCGACCGGGCGGATTCTCCCCATGTGCTCGTGATCAACGAGACTCTGGCGCGGCGCTATTTCCCCGGAGAAGAGCCGATGGGGAAGGTGATCGTCAATCCGCACGGGAAGGCGGAGATCGTGGGCGTCGTCGCCGACGTTCACCACTACGGTCTCGATGCCGAGCCCAGACCGGAGCTCTACGCGCCCCTCGCTCAGGGCGTCTTCAGCGGCATGGCTCTCGTCGTACGGACCACCATCGCTCCCGAGGAATTTGCCGCGGCGCTCAGAAAGACG
>DAISKN010000457.1:0-5949 GCA_036820975.1 Acidobacteriota bacterium
GAGGGGGTTCAAGGACCAGGAGTGTCCCGCTTCCTGGTACTTGCGGATGGATTCCAGGAAGCCCGAGAGGACGAAGTACAAGGCGACGAGATAGACGCCCGCCGGTTTCTCGCCGTTCGAATCGGAGGACATTGCCCTTCACATCATTATAGGGGGCGGATTCGAGGCGCGCGACCAAAAGCCTCAGGTGCTGTATAATTGTTGCCATCGTCCCGAGCTAGAAAACCCTAGAGGAAACAGTGCTCTTCACCCCCTGGAGCCTCGCGCTGGTTCTCGCCGGCGGCATGCGCACGCTGGTGCTCCCGTTCGAGAACCTGTCAGAGGACCGCGCCCAGGATTGGAAGGGGAGCGCCTTCGAGGAAGCCGTAAGCTCCCACCTGGAGTCGGCGGGCCTCGACGTCGTCGATCTCGCCGGGAGAAACCGCCAGCTCCTCGAGAAGGGCTTCGTCCCGGGCGAGCCGGTCACCCGGGCCTCGGCGATCGTGCTCGCCAAGGATCTCGGAGCCGATCGCCTCGTTCTCGGCGAGTTCCGTCCCGTCGACGACCGTATCGAGGTCACGGCGCGCCTCATCGACCTGACCCAGGGAGCCGCTGTCGGCGTCATCGATGATTTCGGGGATTCGGGGAAATTCTCGCGACTGGCCAACCTGATCGCGAAGAACCTCTTTCGCCTCGAGCGCGACCAGGCGCCTCCGAGCTTCGACGCCGAGGCCGAGCGCCGGCTGAAGATCCCGCCCGCGGCGCTCGAGGCCTCGGCCCGCGCCCGCACCGAAAGCGATCGGGGGGAGCAGAAAGTACTCCTCCAGCGAGCGCTCTCGACTCATCCGGACTACCTCGAAGTCCGGCTTCTCCTCGGCGACCACCTCCTCGACGAAGGACTTCCACGGGAGGCGACCGAAGTCCTGGCCGGCGCCCGGGGTCGGGGCCTTCTCTACCAGCGCGCCTATTTCGACCTCGGCATCGCGTACCTTCGCGCGTCCGAGCCCCGTCTCGCGTTCGAGGTCTTTCGCAATCTCTCGGAGACGGAGTCAGCACCCGCCCCTTCCTACAACAACCTCGGAGTCGCGCTCATGCGGCTCGACCGCATCCCCGAGGCCATCGAAGCCTTCGAGGAGGCGCGCGAGCTCGGCTCCGCGAAGAAAACCTGTCTCTTCAACCTCGCATGGGCCCACTGGCGGGCGGGAAAGGGGGCCCTCGCTTTCGATCTCTTCGAGGATCTGGCGGCTTCGGATCCGATCGACGCCGAAGCCCACTTCATGCTCTCGGCCGCCGCGGTTTCCCAGGCGCGGCCGGAGGTCGCCGAGCGAAGCCGGGCGACGGCGCTGGTTCTTGCTCCTCGGCTCGAAGGGGTGGATGCGGCGACGGTCTCGAACTGGGAGCGGCCGCTCGGAGCCGTGGAGTCCGCCTCCGACGTCGATCTGCTCGGCGCGACGAGTGAGATCGAGGAAGACGTGTTCGGGCTCATGGAGCTCCTGGATGTCCGGGAGCTGCGCGCGCGAGGACGGACGGAAGAAGCCATCCAGCTCCTGCAGAGAGCCCTCTATCGGGATCCGAACGATACCGGGAGCCGTCGCGAGCTCGCCGACATCTACCGCGACCGGGGAGAGCTCCAGGAGGCGCTGTCGGAGCTCTCGATCCTGGTCTGGACCGAGCCGTCCGCCGAGGCCCATTTCCGGCTCGCCCGCGTCTATCTCCAGATGCAGGAGCAGGGGAAGGCCGTGGTGGAAGTCGAGAAAGCGCTCGAGCTCGACCCGGAGCATCCCGGGGCCCGCGGGCTCCGGAGCGAGATCGCGCAGCCCTAGGCTCTGAGCCCCTGAGGTAAGATAGGGGCGATCATGCAAGCAGTCGGAGCCCTTCTCCTCGCCCTTTTTCTCGGGCCGCCCGCCGCTGGTGAGGCCATCGAAAAGAAGCTCGAGGACCTCCGGGCTCGCTTCGAGACCGGCTCCCCGGACGCCAAGGACTTCGAGTTCCAGGAGGTGGAGGCCAACGAATACTTGAGAGCCCAGGGAGCTACGCTCCCCGAGGGAGTCGAGAGCCCCTGGATTCGATTCGAAGAGGGGACGACCGTCGTCGGAGCTACCGTCGACCTCGAGAAGTTCCGCGCCAACCTTCCGCCCTCGATGCTGTTCCAGCTCTTGTCCGGTCGGGTCCCTGTCGAGATCGAAGCCCGGCTCCAAGGCGACAAAGGTGTAGGAAAGCTCGACGTCTCGCGCGTGCTCCTCGGCGGGCTCGAGCTTCCGGCGAGCCTGGTCTCCGCCCTCGCGCAGTCCGAGCGCGCGACACAGTTCCTTCCCCCCGGATTTCGCATGGGCGATCCCTTCGAGCTCCCCTTCGACCTCGAGAGCATTCGATGCCGGTTGGGGTCGCTCCTGGTCCAGCAGCGTCCGACCGTCCTCGACAAGTAGAATCCCGGCGTAGCGAACGCCCGGGACACATGCTCGATATCGATACTCCCATCCAATTCGTGAAGGGCGTGGGCCCGGCCAAAGCGGAAGCCCTCGCGAAAGCGGGAATACGAACCGTCTACGACCTCCTCCTGTATCTCCCGTTTCGATACGAAGACCGGAGCCGCCGGCTCAAGATCCGGGACGTCCAGCCGGGCCAGGAGGCGACGGTCGAAGTCGAGGTGGTCGCCCTCCACGTGAAGAGCACGAGGCGCAAGAACTTCAAGATCGTGGAAGTGGTCGCGAAGGACGAGACCGGGCAGCTGAAGGCGGTGTGGTTCAACCAGGAGTACCTCAAGGACACGCTGAAACCCGGCCGCCGCGTCCTTATATTCGGCAAGTTCGAGAGGACGGGATTCACGTTGTTCCCCGAGGTCAAGAATCCCCAGTACGAGCTCGTCGAGGCGGGACAGGACGACACCACGCACGCCGGCCGCATCGTGCCGGTCTACGAGCGGATAGGCCCCATGACTCCGAAGCATCTCCGGCGGGTCCTGCACTTCCTCGTCGCCGGGATGCCGCGGCGAGTCCCCGAAGTGCTCCCCGCGGAAATCCGCACCCGCCACGGCCTCCCCCTCCGGGAAGACGCGATCGCCCTCGCCCACTTTCCGAGCGAAGACGAGCCCCTGGAGGACTACAACCGCTTCCGCTCGCCCGCTCAGAGGCGTCTCATCTTCGAGGAGCTCTTTCTGTTCTTCCTCGGTCTCGAGCTCCGGAGAGCGCGGGATCGGATGCTCCACAAGAGACGGCCGTTCTCGGTAGACGACGAGGTCCGCGCGATCGTCCGGAAGATCCTGCCGTTCCGCCTCACGGGAGCGCAGCGGGACGTGCTCAAGGCGATTGCCGACGATCTCGCGAGCGAAATCCCGATGCGGCGGCTGCTTCAGGGCGACGTGGGGTCGGGGAAGACCATCGTCGGGGTCCTCGCTTCGATCATCGTCATGAAGGCCGGAGCCCAGGTCGCGTTCATGGTGCCGACCGAGATCCTCGCCGAGCAGCATTTCGCCGGCATTCGAAAGCTCCTCGAGCCCGCCGGGTTTCGCGTCGCTCTCCTGAGCTCCCGCCTCAAGAAGTCGGAGCGCGACGGCCTCCTCGCCGGGATCGAGGGCGGCCGGATGGACCTGGTCGTCGGGACCCATGCCCTGATTCAGGAGGGGGTGCGCTTCCGGGAGCTCGGTCTCGCGATCATCGACGAGCAGCACCGTTTCGGCGTCCTCCAGCGGGCGGAGCTGAGCGAGAAGGGATTCGGCTGCGACCTCCTGTTCATGACCGCGACTCCGATACCGCGAAGCCTCGCGCTCACGCTTCACGGCGACCTCTCGAGCTCGATCCTCGACGAGCTCCCTCCGGGGAGAAAACCCATCGTGACCGAGCGCCTCGACGAGTCCGATCTGAAGCGCGTGTTCCAGCTCATGGAGAAGGAGATCGAGAAGGGCCACCAGGTGTACTTCGTCTGCCCACTGGTCGAGGAATCGGAGAAAACGGACCTGAAGGCCGCGGTCGCCCGCTACGAGGCTCTCGAGCGGGGACCGTTCCGGAGCCGGCGGGTGGCGCTGGTTCATGGAAAGATGGGCGCGGAGGAGAGAGAGGCGGCGATGGATCTCTTCTCGCGGGGAAAGGTGGACGTGCTGGTGGCGACGACCGTGGTCGAGGTGGGGGTCGACGTGAAGAACGCGACGCTGATGGTCATCGAGCACGCGGAGCGCTTCGGCCTGGCGCAGCTCCATCAGCTCCGCGGACGCGTCGGACGGGGAGGGGCGGCTTCGAGGACGATTCTCCTCACCTACGAGCCGGCGACCCCGGAGGCGGAGGCGAGGCTCGAGGCGATGCTCGAGACCGAGGACGGCTTCGTCATCGCCGAGAGGGATCTCAAGATCCGCGGGCCGGGGGACTACTTCGGGACACGGCAGTCGGGCCTGCCTCTTTTCGGGATCGCCGACATGCTGAGGGACCAGGATATTCTCGAAGAGGCCAAGCGGGACGCGCGCGAGCTCGTCGCGGCGGGCGGTCTGGAAACCGCGGACGGGGCCGAGCTTCGACGTCACGTCGTTTCCGTCTGGGGTCGGAGGTTCGGGCTGGTGGAGGCGGGGTAGCCTTGAAGATCGGGAGCGGGGAGATGCGGGGGAGGCGGCTTCACGCCCCGCGCGGCGAGAGAACCCGGCCGACGAGCGGGCGGCTGAAGAAGTCTCTCTTCGACGTCCTCGCGGGGCGCCTTGCCGGTGCCCGGGTGCTCGACCTCTACGCCGGGTCGGGGGCTCTCGCCTTCGAGGCTCTTTCGCGCGGCGCCGGGGAAGCGGTCGTCGTCGAGCGCAATCGCAAGGCCTGCGACTCGATCCGGAGGAATGCCTCCGAGCTTCGCCTCTCCATGCGGGTCGAGATTCTCGCTATGGACGCTTCGAGCGCTCTCTCGAAGCTCCGCCACCGAGGCGACCGCTTCGACGTGATCTTCGCCGACCCGCCCTACCGCTCGAGCGAGGCCGAGGACCTCCTGGTGGATCTCGGCGACGGGCTCCTGTTCGCGGAGGGAGGGCTCCTGGTCCTCGAGCACCATCATAAACGCGAGCTTCGCGACCGCTATGGCTCGCTCGCTCGACTGCGGGTTTTGAAGGCGGGCGAAAGTGTCCTCACGCTCTTCGGCCCGGAGTGAACTCGACCGGGCCTTGTGCTAGGCTCTCTTCGATGGCTCCGTCGCGGGTCGCGATCTATCCGGGATCGTTCGATCCCCTGACTCTGGGCCACGTCGACATCATCGAGCGGGGAAGCGCCCTCTTCGACTCCATCATCGTCGCCGTGCTGAGAAACGTGGAGAAGAGTCCCCTGTTCACCGTCGACGAGCGCCTGGAGATGATCCGCGACACCTTCCGCGAGCGCGGGAACGTGGAGGCGGATTCCTTCAGCGGGCTCCTGGTCGACTACGCCTCTTCGCGCAAGGCGACCACCATCGTCCGCGGCATCCGGGCGATCTCGGATTTCGAGTACGAGTTCCAGATGGCCCTCATGAACCGGAGGCTGGCCCCGGCGATCGAGACGGTGTTCATGATGCCCGCCGAGGAGTATTCCTACGTGAGCTCCAGGCTGGTGAAGGAAGTGGCGAGCCTCGGGGGGAACGTCTCGGGGCTTTTGCCCGAGGACGTGGAGAAGAGGCTTCTCGAGAGAGTACGGCGAAAGCCGATGGAAGGGTGATGAGGATGGCGCAAGTAAAGTCCATGAGGCTCGCCAGTCGTGTGAGTCAGATCGCAACCTCGCCCACGATGGCGGTGATGGCGGAGGCGATGCGCCTGCGGGCGCAGGGCGAGGTGATCGATGAAGCGGAGATAAAGGTCATGCGTGAGCGCTACGGCCTGAACCAGCCCATCTACGTCCAGTACGGCAAATGGATCACGGGCATTGTCACGCGCGGCGACTGGGGACAGTCCATGTCGCTGCAGAGGCCGGTCAAAGATCTGATCTGGCAGCGCATGACGCTTTCGATGGTGCTTTCCGTGGTTTCTTTGATGGTCGGTTG
>DAISKN010000458.1:0-5942 GCA_036820975.1 Acidobacteriota bacterium
CCACCAGACCTCCTTGAGCTTGTCGAGCACCGGGTCCGAACCGATGGCGTATCCGAGGCGGAGTCCCGCGAGGCCGAAGCCCTTCGAGAACGTGCGCGTCACCAGGACCGGAGCGCCGCGCTGAGCGAGCCCTATCGCGCTCTTCCCCTCGGGGAGGAAATCGTTGTAGGCCTCGTCCACGAAGAACATAGCCCCTTCGGGAAGCGCCTCGGTGAGAGAGGAAACCTCGTCGAGCGTAATCCCCGCGCCCGTCGGGTTGTTGGGATTAGCGATGTAGAGCATGCGGGTATCGCGGGTGATCGCCTTCTTCAGCCCGGCGACATCGACCGTGCCTTCCGGACCGAGCGGCACCTCGATGACCTCGCGGCCCATTGTCTTCGCCACCCCTCCGCACCACCCGTAGGTCGGAACGGGGAGCACGATGTTCCCTCCGTCCCTCAGGAACGCCCAGGGGGCGGACTGCAGGAACTCCGTCGAGCCGCACCCGACGAGGACGTTCTTTTCGGAAACGTTGTGGTGTCGCGCGATCCGGTCGAGCAAAGGATCGATGAGGTTGTAGCGGTTCGAGTCGCGAAGACCGTTCTCGAGAACGGCGGCAATCGCCTTGGGCGAAGGGCCGAGCGGGTTCTCGTTGAAATTCAGCCGCACCGACCCCTTGGTGAAACCGCCGACGGGAAAGTCGGGAAGAGGCTCGCCCGCTCCCTCCTGGGCGAGGCCGACCCGCGACAGGGAAACCCCAGCCGCCGCGACCGCCAGGGCCTGAAGGAAACTCCGCCTCGCGAGCGCCGCGCCCGACGGATAGCAGCTCCAAGAACGATCCCGGTCCATCGTCATCCTCCTCTGGATTCCGAACGCCTCCGCCAGCCGAATCCGGCAGATTCGATCGAAATCGCGCACGAAGTATAGCGTTTCTCCGTCGGGAGAGTAATTCACGGGGCCTCCCGCCGGTCGACGACCCGCGCCGCCTTCCCCTGGCTTCGCTCGATCTCCCGGCTGCGCACCAACCGTATACGAGCTCGGATTCCGAGAATCGACTCCACCCTTTCCCGGGCGGTCCTCTGAAGCTCTTTCAAGGCGAACTCGCCCCGGGCTTCGGTCTCGGGAGTCGGCTCGACGAGGACCTCGAGCTCGTCCATGTGGTCCTTACCCCGATCGACCAGGATGAGGTATTGAGGGGCGATTCCCGGGACCCCCAGGAGCGCCGCCTCGATCTGCGATGGGAACACGTTCACCCCGCGCACGATGAGCATGTCGTCCGTCCGGCCCAGGACCTTGCTCATCCGGGCCGTGGTGCGGCCGCAGGCGCAAGGCTCGCGCGTGAGGCGCACGCGATCCCGGGTGCGGTAGCGTACGAGGGGCAACGCCTCTTTGGTGAGCGTGGTGAAGACCAGCTCCCCTTCGCCGTCTCCGGCGATCGGTTTTCCTGTCTCCGGGTCGATCACCTCGGGGAGGAAATGGTCTTCCTGGATGTGAAGTCCCCGATGCTCGCGGCACTCGACGGCGACACCGGGACCGATGACCTCGCTCAAGCCGTAGACGTCGTAAGCCTCGAGCCCCAGCTTTGCCTCGAGCTCCTCGCGCATCGCCTCCGTCCAGGGCTCGGCGCCGAAAAAGCCGACGCGCAGCCTCAGGCGCGACCGCACGTCGATCTTCTGCTGCTCCGCGGCTTCCGCGAGCACCAGAGCATAAGACGGGGTCGAGCACAGGATGGTGGCCCCGAAGTCCTCGAGGAGCATGAGCTGTCTCGCGGTGTTGCCGGACGAGACGGGGACGGTCGCGGCGCCCAGCGTCTCGGCGCCGTGGCCAAAGCCCAGACCGCCGGTGAACAGGCCGTAGCCGTAGGCGTTGTGGAGGACGTCGTCTTCGGTGACGCCGCCCGAGCGCAGGGTCCGAGCCATGACCTCCCCCCAGAGCGCCATGTCGGAGCGGGTGTATCCGACGACCGTGGGCTTTCCCGTGGTGCCGCTCGAGGCGTGGATCCGAACGACCTCCTTCCGGGGGACGGCGAAGAGTCCGAAGGGATAGTGGTCGCGCAGCGTCCTCTTGTCCGTGAACGGAAGCCCCGAGAGCACGTCCAGAGAATCGAGATCGTCCGGAACGACTCCCGAAAGGTGCTCGCGATAGAAGGGCACGGCGCGCGCGACGCGCCCCAAGAGGGAGCGCAGCCGCTCGAGCTGCAGTCCGGCCAGGGACTCCCGATCGAGGGTTTCCGGATTCGCGGCCGGGCTCATTGGAAGCATCCTTATATCATCGGAATTACGTGACGGAGATTTGACAGAGGGGATGAGGGTGAATCCCCGCGGGCTTCCGAGACGAGGCGGGAGCGCCTGTTCTCTTTCAACGACTTGGGCTCCGCGGCGGGGTAGAAACCCCCGGCATGTTTCTTGCCTATAGCTCTTCCGGGAGCCGCCGTCCGCCCCGTCGGATGGAGGAAAGTCTTTGCCTGAGACGACCGAACGCTTCGAGCAGATGCCCGGGGGCCGCTACGAGATCGTAGCGCGGCTCGGCACCGGTGCGTTCGGCTCCGTCTATCAGGCCCGCGACACGTTTCTCAACCGCCCGGTCGCGGTGAAGAGCATTCGCCTCGATACCACCCTCGACCCGGAGCATCGCAAAGCGCTCAACAAGAGGTTCATCCGGGAAGCGCAGGTGGCGGCGCAGCTCCATCACCCGAACATCGTCACCATCCACGACATTCTCTTCACACCCGAGACCGGCTTCATCGTGATGGAGTTCATCGAGGGCCGCACGCTGCAGTCGCTGCTGAAGTCGGAGCGGCTCCCGCTCCGCACGTCGATCGAGATCGCGGCGCAGGTCGCGAGCGCGCTCCAGTACGCCCACGAGCACAAGATCATCCACCGCGACATCAAGCCCGCGAACATAATGATCACTCCGTCGTTCGAAGCGCGGATCACCGACTTCGGCATCGCCAAGTCCGACGGCGCCACTCACCTCACCATGTCCGGCAGCCTGGTCGGCACGCCGGACTACATGTCGCCCGAGCAGGCCAAAGGCGAGGACGTGGATTGCCGCTCGGACATCTTCTCTCTCGGCTGCGTCCTCTTCGAGTGCACCGCGGGAGAGAAGCCGTTCAAGGGGGGCAGCCTCACCGGAGTGCTCCTCTCCATCGTCAACAGCGATCCCTTCGAGTCGAAGCCCTGGAAATCCCAGAGCCTGCCCTCGCCGCTCGAAGCGGTGCTGAAGCGCACGCTCGCCAAGGAGCCGGACGAGCGTTTTTCGACCGCGGCGGAGCTGTTCGCGGCGCTCAAGGCGCTCGACGTCGGCGCCCCGAAGCGGGTTACTCCCGCAAAACCCGTCCAGCCCACCCCGGAAAGCCCGCGCACGGAGGAGATGCTGCGTTCGTTCAAGGAGGAGGAGCGGCCGCTGAAGTTCGCGGCGACGCTCTCCGATGAGCTCCAGGACATGAGCCTGACTCCGGCCCAGGGATTCATCCTCTCCCGCATCGACGGCGCCTCTCGCGCGCGCGATATCCTCTCGCTGAGCCCTCTGCCCGAGGCCGAGGTCGCCGCGACTCTAGCCGACCTGATCGAGAAGGGACTCCTCGCCTGGGGGGAGAACGGCGCATCCTCCGACGTGACGTCGCACGACACCGCGACCCGGCGACGCGGAGCCAGATCGAAACCCCAGGGGCTCGACGACGAGGTCGAGAAGGATCTGGACCGCATCCTGGAGCTCGCCGCGAAGAAGCAGTATCCGGGAGTCCTAGGCCTTTCCGGCGACGCTTCCAGCGCCGAGGTCAAGAAGTCCTATCTCGAGCTCATCGGGCGCTTCCATCCCGACTCCCGGAAGGAGATCCTCGACGACGCGTCGAGGATGAAGCTCTCGAAGGTATGCGCCGCGGCGACCGAAGCGCTGACGGCGCTCTCGACTCCGAAAAAAGAGGAGCCCCCGCCCGCTCCGGCGCCGCTTCGAGATCGAGCGGCGAAGTCGGAGTTCGACCGCTCGAGCTACGCCGAGGACCTCTTTCGTCTCGCGCAGCGGGCCTACGACACCGCGGACTACTGGGGAGCCATCCAGCTCGCGCGGCAGGCGATCGAGCTCGATGCGACGCGGCCGGAGTTTCATCATCTGCTCGGCGTCGGGCTCATGAAGAACCGGAACTGGCTGAAGGAGGCCGGGGAGTGCCTGCGGAAGGCTTCCGAGCTGGACCCGACGAACGCGGAGTACTTCAGGCTCCTGGCGAGGGTCTACAAGGCCGAGGGCCTTTCCGCGGATTCGGCCTCGATGCTCGAAAAAGCGAAGGCGCTCGACCCGAGCTACTGCTGATCCAGCTTTACGACGACCGGTCCCGCCGGCCCACGAAGCTCAGGTACTCCCGACCCCGCTCCATCAACGCGGCGAAGCCCGCCGCGTCCTGAGCCCTCACCACCGAACGCAGCCTCTCGACGGCGTAGAGGAGCGCCGTCAGCGATTCCGTTCCATAGTCGTTCAATGACTGGATCTCGAAATAGAGCCCCGGGCTCTCCCCCGCGACTTTCTTCGACACCGCGAGCTGCTCGTCGAAGGTGGTGCTGGAGAGTGTCGAAAGCCGCGGAGCCGCCTCGCCGCTCTCGGCGAGGGCGGTGAAGAACGCGATGTTGAGGGCGTGTGAGAGGCCGAGCACGTAGGCGATGAGCCGGTCGTGGCTCTCGAGATCCATCGCGACCCGGACCGCCATGGTGGAGGCGAAGAGCGCCTGAGCTTCCTCCGTGGCTTCGGGCATCCCGACGTCGACGAAGATCACGTGGCGGCCGGAGAGCAGATCGGTGTCGGGGCCGAACATCGGATGGACCGAGGTAACGCGGGCCTTCGCCTCGGCCATCGCCTTCAGGCCCCGCCGGAGGGGACTCTTGAGCGAGCCGATGTCGAACACCAGGCCTTTCGGCGGATCGCGGGCCATCTCGAGGAGGATGTCGTTCGTGGTGAGAAGGGGCGCCGCGACGACGATGAGGTCGTGGGAGAGATCCGATTCGCGCCAGTCCTGGAACCGTTTCACCTCCCCGGGTGAGGCTTTCGGGTCGGCGAGCTCCACGTCGAATCCCTGAGAGGCGAGGAAATGCACGAACCATCGCCCCATCTTGCCCGCGCCTCCGAGGACCAGCGCCCGCTTCCCGGTTCCCCCGGCGGTCGTCCTCAGCTCGTCCCGTTCCTGGACCGCCAGGGCGCTGCGGATGAGGACCAGCATCAGATCCTCGGCGAGACGTGGAGGGAGACTCAGGCTCGCCGCCGCGGCCCGCGCGCGCTCCACCACCTCGCGCTCCTGCTGGAAATCCCGCGCGGGAGCTCCGGTCTCGCGCTTCACACTTCCGATCCGAGACGCGAGCCGCTCCCGCTCCGCCACGAGCTCCAGAAGTCTGCGATCGAGATCCCCCAGCTCTTCCCGCAGCTCGCTCAACGTTCGTTCCATGGGGCGATTGTGGCCGAGCGAGCGCCGCGGTTCAATCCCCTCGGAGCCCGTACTAGAATAGCCCTCGATGTTCGTCGTGATTCTCCTGGCAGCACTCCTCTTACCGACTCTCGCCGCGGGACAGGAGACCGGTTTCCTCCATCGCACGGTCGAGGTCTCTTCGGTCACGTACAAGTACCAGGTCTACGTGCCCGCGAGCTACACGCCCTCGAAGAAATGGCCGGTGGTCTTCTTCCTTCACGGCGCGGGCGAGCGCGGCGCCGACGGCGAGCGGCAGACCGATCTGGGTCTTCCCGCGCGGATCCGCGAGATGAAGGATTTTCCCGCCATCGTGGTCATGCCCCAGTGCGCCGCGGGCACGTGGTGGGGAGATCCGGAGATGGAGGCCCAGGCGTTCGCGGCCGTCTTCTGGCCGGTCAGTTCTTTCATCCCCGCCTCAAAAGCCCGATTCACCGCGTCCGGATTGTATTTTGTCTCGACGAGCATATCGGAAGCCGCAACCGAAACGACGCGGCTCTCCGATGCTGGTCCGGGC
>DAISKN010000459.1:0-5938 GCA_036820975.1 Acidobacteriota bacterium
GGAGTTGATGGCGTTCTTTACGGCAGTGGTGTTGCTCGGCGCCGAGCATGGGGGCGGGTTGATGAGCCCCGTCAAGTTCAAACCGATGCAGCCGTTGCCCGCGGCGGCGGGCGCGCTCGTGGAGGGTCTGAGGAACTGGTAGCTGCAGGCTGTAGTGCTGCTCGGAGCGCTGTTGGATCCGAACCGCACGAACCCCCAGTTCACGAGAGGCTTTCCCGAGGCGTCTACGAACTCGTTGATCACCTCGGTCAGCGTGGACTTCGCGACCTGCATCTTCGTCTGACTCGGGACGGAGCCGGCCATCGTCTGGTTCATCGACCCCGAGGAGTCGAGAACGATCCAGACGTTGTGGCGGACGCCCGAGTTCAGGACGTCCAGCGGATCCTGACCGCGCTCGATGAGGCACGGCGCCTGCGCCTGTCCCGTCCGGGTCCAGGTGAGGGCCACCGCCGCCGCCGTCAGCGCGAGCACGCTCCTCTTCAGTATCGTTTTCCAGAACCTCATGTTGCCCTTCCTTTGTTCCAAAGTTTCCCGGGCGGTGGTGGGGCGCCCGGAAGAAATTTCGCTCACTGCATCGACGCTTGGCCGGTCATGGAGCTGCCCTTCGCCGCCCCCTTGCTGTGGGGGTTCTCGCTGGAGTTGTACTCGGAGCCCGGAACTCCGGCCGTCGGAAGCCGGAGCGACATCTCGAGACGCCGAACGGACGTGGGTCTGCCGGCACCCGCGCCCGCCGCGCCCGGCGCCGTGCCCTCGGCCGTCAGGATCACGCGATCGTTCTCCGTGCCGGTGACGGGGTCCCCGTAGTCGCGGTCCCCGACCATCGGCCGCCTAACCCAGATGGTGTAGGTGCCCTCGATGTCCGCGGCGCCGTCGTTGTCGAGATCGCCGACAGTTCCGACCGGCATCCGAAAGTCCCACATAGCGTCGGTCCCGTCTTGGCGGCTGAGCACCCGCCCGATGTAGACGCGGGTGCAGGGACCGCCGCCTTGCGGGCACTGGTCGATGAAGTACTGGTTGTCGCGGCATCCCGGCGCCGTCGGGTCGCAGGCGGCGGGATCGACGGGTAGGGCGTCGCCCCACGGCGCCCCGTTCACGACCGTCGTGCTGCCGCTCGGCCGCGGGGGCGGGAGGATCGCGTTGAAGTCCGCGTTCAGAAGCGCATAGGACGCGAGCACGTTCTTGCCGTACTCGAGGGCGGCGTCCGCGTTGAAGAACGCCTGCTCCCCCCAGCGATAGTTGACGGCGATGTCCTTCTCGGTCGAGGTGGTGAGCATCAGCGCCAGGCCGAGCACGGTGAGAACGAAGAGGACGAGGATGGAGATGACGAAGGCGGAGCCTTCATTACTTTTCCACCTGGGCCACCGGGCCATCCGCCGGCCTTCGAGAACCGCGTTTCTCATGGGGATTCCTCCTTGTGTCTTTCTCGACGTCAGCCGACGTTGGCCGTGCGGAAAGTTGTGAAGCTAGCCTCACCGATGATGTTGAACTGGTCCGCGTTCGTGGCGAGACAACGGACGTTGATGCGTACCATCGCGAGCGGAAGCGCCGTGGGGATGTCGGTAATCTGCCACCGCACCTCGAACATTCCCGCGGCCGCCGTTGCGATTCCCTCCTCGTCGTAGATCTGCGAGTAGCCACCGACGGTGGCATTGGTGTCGCCGCCGGCGGCGAGGATGGGGTTCCGGAGGAGCGCCGCGGGATTGGTGTAGAAGGGCGACGCCTTGAGGCGCTCGAGCTGCTCTTTCGCGAGAGCGCTGCACGAGGTCATTCGTCCCGAGAGGTTGTTGGAGTTCGTGGCGACGATCATCATCTGCGCGAGCGACAGGAGCCCGACCATGAGGATCATGATCGCCACCATGACCTCGATGAGCGAAAAGCCCTCGTCGTTTCTCTGGTTTCTGGAAGCGGGCATCGTTCGTTCTCCTATTGGTTCTCGCTCAACACCCGGCCGTTGCGGCTGATGGTGAGGACCCTGGTGATGTCGGTCCTGGTGTCGCGAAGCACGACCTGGAAGTCGACTCCCACGATGTTCACGGCCGCGGCGCCGGCGTTTCCGACCGCGTTCACCGCGCGCACGGAACCGTCGGCGCGGAACAGGAGCGCGTTGAACGCTCCCGGCTCGAACTGGACGTCGATCGGAAGGGTGACGGGGATTCCGTGCGGCGACATGACGCCGTTGCCGGGATCCGGGTCGACGGTGTTGGCGGGAGGCACCGGGACCGCGCCGTAGTTCGCGGCGTTCTCGACGTAAGTGAGCGGGGCGAAAATCGGATAGGCCGGGGCATCGTATCGCGTGGTCATCGGGTTCGGGTCGAGGCTCGTGAACTGGTACATGCCCGGCTGCGGGTAGTTGAAGTTGAGCAGGATTCCCCGGTTGGTATTCCTCTTCACCGCCTGCCCCCGGGACATCTGCATTTGAGCGGCGACGTTCTGCGTGGCGCCCGTCACCTTGTAGTGGCGCACGAAGTTGAGCCCCATCGGGATCGACGCCGCTGAAACGATAGCGATGATGGTGATGACCACCATGATCTCGATCAGCGTGAATCCCCTGGATCGAGTGAGTGTGCTTCCAGCCACCGTAGCCTCCTTCCCGCAACCGCGTATCGAACCTCGGTTCGTCATGACTTTGGCCCTTATTGCAATCGCGGGACCACTTCCGCAATGCCCGCGATCCCCGTCGTATCTACTTGCCATATAGACGTTTAATGGAATCTGGCAGTTTGGAGGGGAGGGCCGTCGCGCCCGGTTTGGTTACCGCCGGTAACAGATGAGGAAGCGAGCTTCCGGGGTCAAACCCAGTCTTCGGGCGCTTCGGAGACCGCCCCGGGCAGCGGAAGGCGGACGAGAAAGCTCGCGCCTCTCGGGGTTTCCTCGAGCTCGACGGTGCCGTTGTGGGAGACGACGATCTTCTGAACGACCGAGAGCCCGAGCCCCGTTCCTCTTTCCTTCATCGTGAAGAACGGGGTGAAGATCCTCTCCCGCGATCCCGGATCGACCCCGGGTCCGTTGTCGCTCACGCGCACCGTCGCCGAGCCGCTCAACGACCTAACCTCAACCACCACCCGGCGGTCCCCGATCGGCGCATCCGCGAGCGCTTCGACGGCGTTGGCGACGAGGTTCGAGAATGCCTTCCTCAGCAATGGCTCGTCCGCCTCGAGGTGAACGGGCTCGCCGGTGAGCGCGAGCTGGACGTCGGATTCCGCGGCTTTCGGCTTCAGCTCGTCGAGCAGTCCCGCGAGCAGCGCGTGGAGGTCCACGGTCTCGAGGTGGAGCGGCTCCGGCCTCGCGAACTGGAGGAACTCCGTCACCACGCGCGCGAGCGACTGGCTTTCGGCGACGACCGCCTCCGCGATCGCTTCCGTCGCCTCCGGCGTCGGGCGGGATCCCGTGAGAAGCCTGGCGTTTCCCAGGATGGTCGCGAGCCCGTTGCGGAACTCGTGCGCGATTCCCGCCGTCATCTCACCGAGCCTCGCCAGATTCTCTTTCAGGAACAAGCGCTCCCGCAGCTCGACGATCTCGGTGAGGTCGGCGAGGAGAGCGAGCGCGCCTTTCGGAGTTCCAACGGTGGACACGAGCGGGAGCACCGAAACTCCGAGGTGCAGCGTGCGGCCGCCGTCGATGCGATACCGCGCCTGGCCGCGGAGGTGATACGCGCCCTCGGAGAGCGCCTCCTCCACCCGCTGCCGGAGCTCCGGGGAGCCGGCGAAGACTTCTCCGAACGCTCGGCCGCGCCACGCCGACGCCTCGATGCCGAAGATCTTCTCCGCGGCGGGGTTGACCACCGCCACCTGCCCCGACGGATCGAGGCTCACCAGTCCGGTGGTCATGCTGCGGATGATGTCGCTCGCGAGGGCCTCGGTCTCGTCCGCCCGCGTCTTCTCCAGAAGGTGGAGAGCCTGGAGCTCCTGTTCTTTTTCCTTCAGCCTCGCGACAACGTCCTGGAAGGTCTCGAGAAGGAACTGGCCCTCGTCGTGGCTCGCGCCCGCCTCCCCCGCGGATAGCTCTGTCGCGACCGAGCGGGCCTCGGCCACGAGACGGCGGTGAGGCGCGACCAGGCTGTGGAAGAACAGGACCACGGCGAGGAGGACGAAGCTCAGAGCCGAGATCTGATAGATGAGCGTCATTCGAAACCTGCGGTTCGCCTGCGCGATCTCGGGAGCGCCGCGAACCACACGGAGAACCGCGTCGGGGATCCCCTCGTCCCCGCCCCGACGAAGCGCCAGATACCCCGTCACCTCCGCCCTCTCCACGTCATAGGGATTGGCGATACCGGTCGTGGCCCAACCCCCTTCCACGAGGCGCAGCTTTCCCGCGGGATCGAGGCGATCGAACGCCTCGCCCTTCGGCGGCTCGCAGACACCTCCGGTGAGGAGCCTGGCGTTCCAGTCGAGCAGGCAGGCGGAGCGCAGGCCAGTCGCCCGAATCAGCTCCGGGGGCGCTTCGTTCGCCGCGGAGAGGCCCGCGGCGAGGAGGCGCGCGCGGCTCTCGAAGCTCTCCTCGAAGCTCTCGGTCAAAAGGGTTCGCGACTCCGAGGCGACCTGGAGGCTCTGGCTGTTGACCAGCACCAGGACGAGGACCAGGAAAGCGAGGAAGAGGCGCGCTCGGCCTTCTCTGGAGAACATTTCTTACTGTTCGCTCGCTCTTCGCTCGCTCACTCCCCGCGCTCCTCGCGCGGGGAGGAGGGGGCCCTCCGGGCCCGCTGTTCGCTCGCTCTTCAATCAGTGCGCTGGGGCCCCACCCCCAGCGCTTCTCGCTCCGGGACTCGCTTCGCTCGCCCTGCGCTCGGGCTCAGGGCTGTCCTCGCTCACTCCCGCGCTCCGCGCTCCTCGCGCGGGGAGGAGGGGGCCCTTCCGGCTTCGCCCTCCGGGCCTCGGCGGACCTCGGCGTAGCGCTCCGCGCGGAGGCTGGCCGGGCCCGCTGTTCGCTCGCCTTAGTACAAGCTCGTATACCAGCCTATCAGACGCTCTCCCAGATACACGGTGGCGATGGCGCCCATCCCCAGGAAGGTTCCGAACGGAAGCTTGGTTTTGAGGTCGCCCTTCGAAACGGCCATCACCACGAGGCCCACGAGAGTTCCCGAAAGCGACCCGAGGAACAGCGTGAGGAGGACGCCTTTCCATCCGACGAAGGCCCCGACCATCCCCATCATCTTCACGTCTCCCATACCGAGCCCCTCGACCTTCCTCAGTCGAAAGTAGACCTCGGATACGAGGAACAGGAGCCCTCCGCCCAGGAGCGCCCCCAGAAGCCCGTTGACGAACGAAAAATCCGCCCGCGGTCCGGCGAGCGCGAGCCCGAGCGCCATGCCGGGAAGGGTGATGCTGTTGGGGAGAATCTGATGATCGAGGTCGATGAAGATCAGGGCCACCATCGCCGCCACGAATGCGAACTCGGCGGCGTAGTCCAGGGATACTCCGTGACGGAGGAACGCGAGCAGGGACGCCGCTCCCACGGCGGCCTCGATGAGAGGGTAGCGGACCGAGATCGAAGCCTTGCAGTGCCGGCAGCGGCCGCCGAGAACCACGTAGCTCAGAAGCGGGATGTTGTCGTATGCCGCGACCGGCTTCGCACAGGCGGGACACCGCGATCGGGGCGAGACCAGGGACTTGCCCTGCGGGAGCCGGAAAATCACGACGTTGAGAAAGCTCCCCCAGACCAGGCCGAAGAGGACGGCGAACGCGGGAACGAGCCAGGGTGCTTCGGGCGGCGCGAGATCCGTCACCGGGTCATTGAGTGGGAAGAAGCCCGATCTTGCTCTTGGGCGAGGGAGAGATCTGGCGGCGCGCGGGATCGAGGACATACCCGACTCCCGTGGGATCGACGGGCGCGGCCACGAGGTATCCGGCGGAAACCAGCTCGTTCCAGCTCTGGGGATAACGCCCCATGCGCTCTTCGAACCGGGCGGCGACCCGGTGGAGCTCGTCCAGCTGATCCAGAA
>DAISKN010000460.1:0-5927 GCA_036820975.1 Acidobacteriota bacterium
CCGCCGCGTTCAACGACTACGTCCGCGAAGAACTGGGATACGAGAGCGACCTCCACTACTGGATCCTCGGCGGAGGCATCGGACGCTGGGACTTCGGGGATCAAGGTCGTTTTCCCGACACCAGCCGGGCTCTCCGGGACGCGATGCTCCGGAACACCTATATGAAGGTCTTCGTCGCCTCGGGCTACTACGACATGGCGACTCCGTTCTTCGGGACCGAGTACACCTTGAGCCACCTCGGGGTTCCGGAATCGCTCCGGGACAACCTGCGTGTCGAGGAGTACGAGGCGGGGCACATGATGTACATCCACGAAGGATCGCTCGCGAAGATGAAAAGCGATATCACCTCCTTCTACCAGGAGACGA
Organism: Acidobacteriota bacterium; assembly: GCA_036820975.1. Lineage (GTDB taxonomy): Bacteria > Acidobacteriota > Vicinamibacteria > Marinacidobacterales > SMYC01 > DAISKN01. The sequence goes on from DAISKN010000460.1 coordinate 367, forward strand.
AATCGATGTCCGGCCGGGGCGTGGGAAACATCCCCGGAGGACGCTGACGGCGTGCGGCTCGGAGCCCTCCTGCTCCTGCTTCTGAGCGGGGAAGCCCAGGTCCGGTTCGTCGACGTCGTCGAGGGCTCCGGCGTCGACCTGGTGACGACGTTCGGGACCGAGGAGAAGCGCTATATCATCGAGTACACCGGAACCGGCGCCGCTCTCACGGACTATGACGCGGACGGAGATCTCGACCTGTATCTCGTCAACGGCTCCGCCATCGAGCTTCCACCCGGAGCTCCGCCGGCCGATCGGCTCTATCGGAACGAGGGCGGGTTCCGCTTCACGGACGTGACCGAAGCCGCGGGACTCGGAGACACGGGCTGGGGAGGAGGCTTGCTCGCGGGCGATGTCGACAACGACGGCGACCCGGATCTGCTAATCACGAACTTCGGCTCGAACGTGCTCTATCGCAACAACGGCGACGGAACCTTCACCGACGTCACCGCTCCATCCGGCCTCGAGGACGGCAGATGGCATTCGAGCGCCGCCTTCGGCGATCTCGACTCCGACGGGTATCTCGACCTCTATATCGCGAACCACGCGGTCTATCGCGTGGAAGAGCCGCCGCAGCTTCCGTGTTTCTGGAAGGGAATCCAGATCGCCTGCGGGCCCCTCGCCCATCGGCCGGAGCGACACCTCGTGTATCGAAACCGCGGGGACGGCTCGTTCGAGGACGTCTCGGATTCGTCGGGAGTCTCGGCGAAGCCCGGCTTCGGCTTCGGCGTGGTCATGGACTATTTCGACGACGACCAGAGGCTCGACGTCTACGTGGCGAACGATCTCTCGGGGAACTTCCTGTTCCTGAACCGCACCGAGTCGAAGGGCGGGATCGTCTTCGAGGACGCCTCGGCGCTCTCCGGCGCGGGCTTCGTCGAAGGCGGCCGCGAGCAGGCGGGGATGGGCGTCGATTCCGGGGACTTCAACAGCGACGGCCGGCCGGACATCCATACAACCAACTTCTCCGACGACTACAACACGCTCTATCGCAACGACGGCTCCGGGCTCTTCACCGACGTGAGCTTCGAGGCGCGGCTGGGAGAAACGACGCTTCCTTACCTCGGCTGGGCGACGGCCTTCGCCGACTTCGATTTCGACTCCGACCTGGACCTCTTCGTCGTCAACGGCCACATCTACCCGGAAGCGGATCGGTTTCAGAGCGGCACCTCCTACGCACAGTGGAACCTCTTGTTCGAGAACCAGGGGGACGGGAGCTTTCGCGACGTCTCGGCCCGCTCGGGCCTGGTCGACAAGCGTCTCGGGCGCGGGGCCGCCGTCGGAGACGTCGACGAGGACGGAGACCTCGACGTCGTCGTCGCCAACATGCACGCGCTTCCGGCTCTCCTGAGAAACGATGGCGGGAACCGCAGGAAATGGGTGCGGTTCCTCCTGATCGGCCGGAAGTCGAATCGCGACGGAGTCGGCACCCGCGTGACTCTCGAGGCGGGCGGTCGCGCTCAGACGCGAACCTCGAAAGCAGGCGGGGGGTATCTTTCGAGCCACGACCCGCGCCTCCACTTCGGTCTCGCGGAGGCGACGTCTGTCGAGCGCCTGCGCGTGATCTGGCCATCGGGATCGGTCGACACACTCGAGTCGCTTTCGGCTGGGCGGGGCTACGTGATCAAGGAGGGAGTCGGCGTCGTCGCCGATAGACCGTGAGCTTTCTCGCCGTCGCGCTTGTCGCGCAGCTTCTCGCTCCGGAGGAGCGACGGGTGTTCGAGGCCGCGATCTCGCTCCATCTCGCTTCGGATCTCGAGGGCGCCCTCCACGGTTACGAGAAGATCCTGGAGGCCCATCCGGACTTCGTCCCTGCGAGTCTCTATCGGGCGGAAGCCCTCTGGCTTCTCGGAAGGCGCGACGAGGCGAAAGACGCGCTGTCCGGGGCGCCGCGAGACCTCCTCCTCGTCCGCGTCCTCGAAAGGACCTTCGGGCAGGACGGGGGCTATCCACCTCTCGCGGCACGGGTCTCCGAGACTTATCCGCTGGAGCGGAACCGCTTCCTCGCGACGGGAACTCCCGTCCTGGTTCTTCTCTCGCTCGGAGAGTTCGACGAGGCGATTGCGGAGTATCGGCGCGTCGCCCCGCTGGATCGCGAAGACCCCACCCTGCACCGCCAGCTCGGCGGGGCGTTCGCGAGCGCGAAGCTCTTCCTCCCCGCGGTCGAGGCCTTCGAAAGAGTCACCGCCGCGGAGCCCGATGAGGCTTCCGCCTGGCGGCAGCTCGGCTCGGGAAACCTCGTGCTCCAGCGATGGGATCCCGCCATCGCCGCCCTTGAGAAAGCGATCGAGCTCGCGGGAGAGGAGGCCGGATTGCTCCTGGCGCTCGGCTACGCCTACGAGCGGCGGCCGGACATCGAGGAAGCCCTCGAGCTCTATCGACGCGCCGCACGCCGGGCGCCGGAGTCCGGAAGGCCGCACTACCGGATCGGGCGGGCGTTGATGACGCAGGGAAAGCTGGGGGAGGCGGAGAGCGCCTTCGAGAAAGCGGCGTCTCTCGATCCAAAAATGCCCGAGCCCCTCGGATTTCTCGGAGAGATCCAGCTCAAGCGCGGCGACATCGTTCTCTCTCGATCGACCCTCGAGCGCGCCGTTCAGATCGACCCGGAGTATTTCGAGGCCTACTACCACCTCGCGCAGGTCTACCGGCGGATGGGCCGCGGGGAGGAGGCGATGAAGGCGCTCGCCGTGTATGAGGACCTGAAGCGCAAAAAGCGGGGAGTTCTTTCGCAGGAGGAGGTTCTGGCCCTCCGCTGATTCTGCTGGATTGCGGCAAACGGGGAGGTTTTCAATGTGGCTGCACCTCCTGCTTTGTCGGCGCTCTCGGGAATCGTCCTCGACGAGAAGAACCAGCCGGTCGAGGGCGCCGTCGTCGTCCTCGCGCCCTCGAGCTTCCGCGAGGAGCCGACCACGGACACGTCGGACGCGATGGAGTGTTTCGTGATCCCGCTCTCGGGGATGGTGACGGTCGCGGTCTCCGAGAACGCGACCGCGCAGGTCCGGGTCACGGTCGCTCAGGCCGCGAGCAGCCTGAGTAAGAAGTAGAGGCCGAATCCGGCGGCGGCCGGAAAAACCGCGACGAGAACGTCCAGGGCCAGAACCCTCAGCTGACCAGAAGCCCGCACTGGAAACTTCCTCTCGTCAGTCTGCAAAATGCAATTTACCTGCCACAATGACATTGGGGTTGTTTTCTTCGGATTTCGCACGCCTTGAGCCCCGAACGCTCCAAACTCCTGGACTCCGGTTCAATCCGTTGGACGGAATCGACCCCGGATCAGAGCTTGGAGCCGCCCCTGGAAGGACGGTCGCCGGGGGAAGGCCGGCCTCGGTCGCCGCCTCCGCCGCCGCTGCCGCCGGTGGGGCCTGCCGTCGTCCCGCCGGGAGGGCGCGGACGTCGAATCAGTCCGCCGCGGCCCGGCACGCAATTGTCACCGTGGCCGCCGCGTCCCCGGCCGATTCCACCCCAGCCGTTTCCGCCCCACCCGCTTCCCTCGTCGCCTGTGTCGCGACTCGTGCGCTCGCTGCCCCCGAGCCAGCTTCGGCCGGAACTGCCGCCGACGTCGTTAAGCCCGATAACGTCGGGGGCATCGGGGATGGGGGTCGGCGAGTCCATCGTCACCAGGCCGGCAAGAGCCACGCTCGATACGCGGAGCGCGGCAAGCTTCTCGCCCTCGGCGATAGGGGCCTTGGGGCTATCGGGACTCGGCGTTGGAGCCGCGTCTTCGCCTGGATCATCGAGCTTTGGAAACTTCGGGAGCGGCAGCCGTTCCCGGGCGAGGTCGCGAGGGATCTGGAGGTCGCTGGAGATTGCCGGGTCCGGCTTCGGCAAATCCCCGGTGCCAACACGCGCGGTGTCCCGAGGAGCAACCGAGTAGGAGAAAAGCGCCAGCAGGGTAAGAGCGAGGCCCTGTAGCGCGGTTGTCAAGGGTAGAGCGCTCGCGGCCGTTAAACGTCGAAGCATGGTTCTCCCTTGGCGGCGTTGAGCTAACGGTATAGCGCCGGGGACGCGCTGTCAAGCCTTCTCGGGGCCATCGAGAATCGATGGTTTCGGGCGGGATCCGAAGGGTTCAAACCGGGGGGGATCCTGGGCATCCAATCGGAGTCGGCCTATAGTGAGGAGGAAAGGTGTGCCATGAAACGACGTGATTTCCTGCGGGCGGCCGGGCTCTTAGCGGTGCTCCCCGGCTCGTACGCGAAACAGATGGGAGCGGAGACGATGGGCGACGAGAAGACGGGTGAGGTCGTGAAGCTGGAGAAACCCAAGAAGGAGTGGAAGGCGATTCTCGATCGAGACGCCTACCAGGTCCTCTTCGAGGAGGCGACGGAGCGCCCCTTTACCAGCACCCTCCTGGAAGAAAAGCGGAAGGGGACGTACATCTGCGCCGCCTGCTTCCTCCCGCTGTTCGAGTCGGACGCGAAGTACGAGAGCGGCACCGGTTGGCCCAGCTTCTTCCAGGCGATCGATGGAAGGCTGGGAACGAGGACCGACTTCAAGCTGCTGCTTCCGCGCACCGAGTATCACTGCGCCCGCTGCGGGGGCCATCAGGGGCACGTCTTCGGAGACGGGCCCAAGCCCACGGGAAAGCGCTATTGCAACAACGGCGTGGCGCTCGCTTTCGTTCCTCAGGGCCAGGCGTTCCCGGAGCTCCGGTCGTGAAGGCGGCGGCGTTAGCCCTCCTGATATCGGCATCGACGGTCGGCGCCGCGGAGGAGCCGGAGCTCGCGAAGGCGACGTTCGCCGGGGGATGCTTCTGGTGTATGGAGCCTCCGTTCGACGAGCTCGAGGGAGTGGTCTCGACCACCTCCGGATACACCGGGGGCACGGTTCGAAACCCAAGCTACGATCAGGTCTCCTACGGCGGCACCGGCCACCTCGAAGCCGTCGAAGTCGCCTACGATCCGGCGAAGATCTCCTACGAGAGGCTTCTCGAGGTTTTCTGGCGCAACATCGATCCCACGGACGGGAAAGGGCAGTTCTGCGATCGGGGCGAGCAGTACGGAACCGCGGTCTTCTTTCACGACGAGGATCAGCGCCGCCTGGCGGAGGAGTCGAAGCGGAAGCTCGTCGACTCGGGTCTCCTGAAGAAGCCCATCACCACCCCCATCCGGCCCGCGGCGGCGTTCTACGCGGCGGAGGAGTATCACCAGGACTACTACGAGAAGAATCCCTTCCGCTACAAGTTCTACCGCAGCCGGTGCGGACGCGATCGGGTCCTGGAGAAGCTCTGGAAGAGCCCCACGTAATCTTTAGAGTGCATCACGGCCGCGGGGGGCTTCCTTGAAGGCCCCGCGCCCGAAGATGTCGGCGAAGCATTCCGACTTGGCGGGCCGGGCTCCCGCCTCCGCCCTTCCGGGCTCCGGCGTGGTTTCGCCGAAGCGCTCCGCGCGAAGGCGAACGCTCCGCTCGCGCAGGTTGCGGCTCCATTTTTCCGCAACCTGCTACTGCTCCGCGCCTTCGAGAAGCGCGTAGGCGCGCTCGACCGCGTGCGGGTGCGCTCCCGGCCCGGTGATCGTCGGAAAGTG
>DAISKN010000461.1:0-5923 GCA_036820975.1 Acidobacteriota bacterium
GCTTCGACTCGAAGACGATCTCTCCGCCGACGATCGTGTAGAGCACCTTCGCCTCGAGGAGCTTTCCCGGGTCGCTCGCGCCCACCTCGACGAGGTTCGTGTCGAAGACCGCGACGTCAGCGAACTTCCCGGGAGCGAGGGTCCCCTTGAAGTCCTCCTCGAACGAGGCCCAGGCGGGTCCGCGGGTATAGGCCTCGATCGCTTCTGCGATCGTGAGCCGCTGGTCGGAATACCAGCCCTCTTTCGGCTCCCCGGTGAGCGTCTGCCGGCTCACCGCGGCGAAGAGTCCGTAGACGGGGCTCAGGTAATAGCGGGCGGCGTTCGTTCCCGGGGAGTCGCTCCCGAAGACGATCCTCGCGCCGGAGTCCTTGAGCTTGCGGAACGCGTACGCTCCGAGAGAGCGCTCTTTTCCTATGCGCTCCTCCATCCACCGCATGTCGTCAGAGACGTGGTACGGGTTGACTTCGGCGACGAGACCCAGCTTTCCGAACCTCGCGAAGTCGTCTGGATGAACCACCTGCGCGTGGATCACCCGCCAGCGGTGGTCCGACCCGATCATCCCCGCTTCGGTCAGAACCCGCTCGTACATGTCGAGAAGGATGCGGTTTCCAAGATCGCCGATGGCGTGGATGTGAGGGGGGACTCCCGTGGGAAGCCACTGCTGGATGAGCTTCTCCATGTTCCCCGGCGGATAGTCGGTGTAGTGATCCGAGGAGCCCAGCTTGAACGCGGCTCCCTCGACGCTCTCCGGGAGCATCGGCGGCCGAAGGAGCCCTCGGTTGCCGGGAGCGTAGTCGTAGTCGGTGAAGAACATCGCTCCGCTCGAGCCCATGATGCCGTCGATCCAGCCCTTGTAGCCGACGAGCTTCAGCCAGTCGTCGCCGAAGCCGCGGGTGAGGCCGAGCGCCGCCACGTGCTCCGCCTGGAAGATGTTCGGGCGGATCCCGATGCGCACCGTGAGCTCGCCGTTTCTCTTCAGGTGCTGATAGGCCATGAGCTGCTCCGCGGACGTGAGATCCTGAATGGTGGTGACGCCGCCTTCGCGGGCTTCTTTGAGGACCGCGCGCACCTGGACGAGACGCTGCTCGAAGGAGATCGGCGGGATGACATTCTCCACCAGGTCCACCGCTTTGCCCTTGAGAATCCCCGTGAGCCGTCCCGCCGCGTCCTTCGAGATCTCGCCGTCGGCCGGGGAAGGCGTCGATTCGTCGATTCCCGCGAGCTTCAGCGCGACGGAGTTCGCGAGGTGCATGCTTCGATCGAAGCGGCTCACCAGCACAGGGTGATCCGGAGTCACGGCATCGATGAGCTCGCGGTCGGGGGTGAACGGCCCGGCGCTGTTCTGCGCGGAAGGCGCTTCTCCGCTCGAGCCGGCCTGCCACTGCTCGTAGGCGCCCCACATGCCGCGGGTGATCCAGCTTCCCTTCGGCAGGCGCTCCGCCGCGCCCTGGATGCGGTCGCGGAACGCCTGGGGCTCGTGGACGTCGAGAAGGTTGACTCCGGTGAGGAGGGCGCCGGTTCCGTCCACGTGAACGTGGGAGTCATTGAACCCGGGAGAAGCGAACGCGCCGCCGAGGTCGATCTCCCTCGTCGCCGCTGCCTTGAAGCGGCGAACCTCGGCGTTCGTTCCCAACGCGAGAATTCGATCTCCCTTGACGGCGAGGGCCTCGGCCCAGGGTCGGGACTCCTCGAGCGTATAGATCCTGCCGTTCACCAGGATGGTGTCGGCGGCGTCCTGCGCCCGGCCGGCGCCGGCGCCGACGAGGACGAGAGCGAGCGCGGCGATCGAGGTTCGCATGTCGGTCCTCCGAGGTGCGTGAGCGTAGTGCGGCTGGCGGGGGGACGCAAGTTCGAATAATCTCCGCGCCTATGACGAGATGGATCTGGCTCGTGGCTCTGGCTCTTTCGACCGACGCCGCCGGCGCTCTGCGGTTCGAGGTGCGTTACCCGCCGGGTCTCCGAGCCGATCCCCTGGACGGGCGGCTCCTGGTCATGCTCTCGACGGAGGAGGGGGAGGAGCCGCGATTTCAGATCGACACCTCGCTCGACACCCAGCAGATCTTCGGCGTGGACGTGAACGGACTCGAGGCCGGCGAGGCGGCGATCCTCGACGGGTCCGCCCTCGGATATCCCGTCGAGAGACTCATGGACGTTCCGCCGGGGGAGTATTTCGTCCAGGCGCTGGTTCACGTCTACGAGACGTTCCGCCGCGCCGACGGCCACGTGGTGAAGCTTCCCATGGACGACGGCGAGGGCCAGCAATGGGAGCGTTCTCCGGGGAATCTCTACAGCACGCCGCGAAGGGTGCGGATCGATCCTGCCGCCGCGGAGGTCATCGCCCTCACCCTCGATCGAGTCATTCCTCCGATCGAGCCTCCGCGGGACACGAAGTACGTCAAGAACGTCCGTGTCCAGAGCGAGAAGCTCACGGCGTTCTGGGGACGCCCGATGCACCTCGGTGCCATCGTCCTCCTGCCCGAGGGATTCGACGAGCACCCGGAGGCGCGCTACCCGGTGCTGTACGTCCAGGGCCATTTCACCAGCACCTTCCGCGGGTTTCGCGAGACCCCTCCCGAGCCGGGTCTTTCGGGCGCGGCGAGGACGGAAGCGGAGTACGGCTATCGCTTCTACCAGGACTGGACGTCCGGTCGCCTTCCCCGGATGCTCATCGTGGTCACCCAGCACGCGAATCCTTATTACGACGACTCCTACGGCGTGAACTCCGAGAACCTCGGTCCTTACGGCGACGCGATTACCGAGGAGCTCACTCCGTACGTGGAGAAAAAATTCAGGGCAATCGGGGAAGGCTGGGCCCGCGTCCTCATGGGAGGGTCGACCGGAGGATGGATCGCCCTCGCCCAGCAGGTCTTCTACCCGGATTTCTTCAACGGGGCCTGGTGCCACTGCCCCGACAGCGTCGACTTCCGCGAGTACCAGATGGTCGACATCTACGAGAACGAGAACGGGTACTGGATGGACAGCGAGTGGAAGAAGGTGCCGCGGGTCGATCGACGGGAGGAGAACGGGGACCTGACCGCGACCATGGAAGACGCGAATCGCTACGAGCTGGTTCTAGGGGAGAGCGCGCGCTCCGGCGGACAGTGGGATATCTGGCAGGCGGTCTACGGTCCGGTGGGCCTGGACGGCTATCCCCAGCCGATCTGGAACAAGAGGACGGGAGTCCTCGATCACGAGGTCGCGGATTACTGGAAGGAGAACTACGACCTCCGCGCGATCCTCGAGCGGCGATGGAAGACGCTCGGCCCGAAGCTCGTGGGCAAGATCCACGTCAAGGTCGGAGACGTGGACCATTTCTACCTCGAGCGGGCCGTACGTCTTCTCGAAGCGTTCCTCGAATCGACGAAGGAGCCGGGCCGGGGGCCGTACTACGGCGGAAGCGTCGAGTACGGCGACGGCCACGGTCACTGTTACAGCGGCGACCCCTCGGTTCCCACACGGATCGCGTGGCTCACGATCTACCAGCGGCACCTTCCGGTGATGGCCGAGCACATGTTGAAGACCGCGCCCCCGGGCGCGGACGTCAAGAGCTGGCGCTATTGAACCGTCTCGTCTGGTGCACGGATATCCATCTCGACTTTCTGGAGGCCGAGGAGGTCGAGAGATTCTGCGAGGAGATCCTCGACGAGAAACCAGACGCCGTTCTCCTCGGTGGAGATATCTCGGTTGCTCCGCGTCTCGAGGAGCACCTGGGCCAGCTCGAGTCTCGCCTTCGGCGTCCGACCTACTTCGTGCTTGGAAACCATGACTTCTATGGGGGCGGCGTCGACCAGGTCCGCCGTGACATGCGGCGCGTGTGCGGCTCCTCCGACTGGCTCCACTGGCTTCCCGAAGAAGGCGTCACCCGCCTTACCGGGCAGACCGCCCTGGTCGGGCACGACGGATGGGGCGACGGGCGATTGGGAGTGGGGAGTGGCTCTCGGGTCTCGATGACGGACTTCTACGCGATAGAGGATCTCGCGAACCTCGAGAACCCCGCCCGCTTCGCCAGGCTCGGTGCGCTCGGGGACGAAGCCGCGGCCCATTTTCGACGCGTGCTCCCACAGGCGCTCGAGACGTTCCCGCGCGTGATTCTCCTCACCCACGTTCCGCCGTTTCGCGAGACCTGTTGGCACGAAGGCCGAATCTCGAGCGACGACTTCCTGCCACACTTCACCTGCAAGGCGGTGGGCGACGTTCTGCTGGAGATCATGGAATCGCGGCGCGACCGCGAGCTCACGGTGCTCTGCGGCCATACGCATGGGCGCGGTGAAGTCGAGATTCTCCCGAACCTCCGAGTCGTGACCGGCGGGGCCGAGTACGGGAAACCAGAGATTCAGAGCGTGATCGAGGTCGGTTAGATCAAGCCCGCCGTTTCCGCCTTGCCGCCGCGGCGGGTTCCGCGGCGCCCTCGGGACGCAACGCCGCGAGCGCGACCGCGCCGATCCGGGGCCCTCATGAAGGGGAGTCTAACGCAGCCGGGCCCGGACGAAACCGTAGAACGAGGCGGGCGTTTCCCCGTAGGCCCCTTCGAGCTCCTCTGGAAGGAAATGGAGGCTGCCCGCGACCCCCGCATCGAGGCCGAGCCATTTCGATCGGACGAAGTCGAACGAGTAGCCGAGATTGAGCTTGCCTACGTTGTAGACGGTGATATGCCGCGGGTCGTCGACGGTGAAGAGCTCGTCCTTCTCGACCCACTCGAGCCGGGCGAAGACGCCGTGGACGTCGGCGAAGCGGAAGGACGACTCCGCGAGGAACGCGTTCTGGACCAGGACCGGTGCTACGACCACTCCCGGGATGCTGTCGGACCCCGACCAGTGGTTGTGAGTCAGCACCGCCGTGGGATCGACGCTCAACACGGTACGCTCGCGCTTGTTCCGGCCCCAGGCGAGAGTGGACTGCCAGTTCCCCCGGTCCCGCCGGCGGTTGTAGGTAGCGGATGCCGTGATCCGAAGGTAGTCGATCTTCGGATGGAGGGACTCCGGCTCGTTCAGCATCGCCGCGCTTCCCTGGATCGACCAGTCCGCTGTCGGATTCAGGGTGAAGCGCATGGCGTAGGAATCGAGCTTCATGGAATCGACGTTCCACCGGGCTTCGTCGGGCTCCCGCCCGTTGAAGATCGAGACCTCGAACTTCGCCCGGTTGAGCTCGTTCCACCCCACGGTGAGCACTCCGTAGGTGATGTGGGTGGCGTCGAACCAGTGGTGCCCGATGGGGGCGAAGGGGTTTCCGCCGTTGGACTCCCGGTGCATGAACGCCGGCGGACCGATGGCGGGCTCGCCCACGGGAGCGGCGTAGACGAAGAACGAGCTTCCGCGCATCGTCGGCCGGCTGTAGGTGAGCGCCGCTTCCATCAGCACGTCGTGAGGATGCTGCCGGTCGAGGAGCGGGGTCACGCCGTCGGCGGTCTCGCCCGTCTGGAGGAGGAGGGGATAGCCGCTCCTCCCCATCACCGGCTCGATCGACCCCATGACCCGGAACCCGAAGGCTCCTTTGCCGAGCGGGCGCCGGGCGCCGAGCATCAGCATCGAGGTGGTGAAGGCCTCGCTCTCTCCGCGGGGCTCGGGCTCGTTCAGATAGCCGACGTCGATGAAGCCGTGAAGCATCATGTCGAAGCCGCCGGCCGCGAAATGGATTCCTTCCATGGGCGCCGAGTCGGGCTGCCAGCTCGTTCCCGTCGATTCACGGGTCATCGGATAGGCGCCGAAGAGCGCTTCCCCGGGCTCCGGCGCGGCCGCGTCATGTTGGTGACCGTTCTCCTGCGCCAGGAGCACCAGGAGTACGGCAACGGTCTCGAAAGTCATAGCAATATTGTGCCATTACCCACTCACCGGCGGAAGATCCGGGATCCTGCCGCGCGGGGTAAGATGTCCCGCTCTCGCTCACGATGAACTCGCTTCTCGAACGCCTCGGCCTTCATCGCCCG
>DAISKN010000462.1:0-5916 GCA_036820975.1 Acidobacteriota bacterium
ATCCACCGAAATAACAAACTTGATCTTTCGTTTTCGTGCCTCGCGTACCCAGCCGGGTTCCAGATCCAAACGATAAGGATCACCATTGATTTCGATCGCTGCCTTCGATTCCGCTATTACGTCAAGAATCTTCTCAACATCACAATCGAACGGAGGTCTTCGTTCGAGCAATCGCCCGAGAGCGTGTCCCCAGATCTTAAAAACGGGTTGGCGCATCGCGCGCACAATCCGCTTCGTCATCTTCGCTTCGGTGGCCTTCCGCAGCCAGACTCGCACCGTCGCGTCGCCTTCCCAGATGCACTGCTCGCCCTTGGGGCAGCGCGAGTCGCCCGATACCTCCTCGAAACCGAGCAGCAGCGACTCGGCTTCGATCCGCGCGGACTCGCCAACACGGAGCTGGAAACTCTCCCCGAGTGCGACCCCCTTGGGCTCGGAGAAACCCGCAACGCTCGTGACCGACGCCAGCGTCGCCACGAACATCGATACAGAACGTCTCATCGGCCACCTCGTTTTTCCCTGCCGAAGTCGTTTGCCCCGACGGAATGCCGCGGATTTTGCGTCATTCTCGAGGCTTGGGGCTCAACGCCATCCGTCCGCAGACCGTCGATCAGCACCGAGACGGGCTCGGGAAGGTTCAAGGGCCGGCCGCAGGTCGTCTCCCGGACTGCCCGCTGGCTGCCACTCTCGCGAAAGCGTCTTCCAAGAGTCGCGTCATCGGTTACTGCCCCAATCCTAGCGTCGAGCCTTGATTGGCGCTAGTCCGGGTCCGTCTCCAGGCTCCTAGACGATGAGTTCGGAGGGAAGGTCCTTTCTTGCGTTTCTCTGGACAATCGTGCTGGCGTATTCGTGATCCAGCAGGTCGCGAGTTCAAGTCTCGCTGCCGGCTCCGCGTAGAAACAGTCAACTAACCGAAATTGCGCCTTCGGAGCCGAAGGCCAATTCAGTAACGAATTGACGGGTTTCACTTCATGGTCCAATATATGACCATGATTAAGGTCAACATTGCGGAGGCCAAAGCTCAGTTCTCGAAATACTTGAAGAAGGTCGAGCAAGGAGAAATCGTGGTTCTTGCCCGTCGAAATCGGCCGGTCGCGGAGATCCGGCGCATCGCGGTTCGGCGGCGAGGGCGCCGGCCAATAGGGCTGTGCGCCGGGGATTTCGTCGTGCCCGCGAACTTTGATGCGTCGCTTCCGGAGGAACTGCTGGACGCTTTCGAGGGTCGATGAAGCTTCTCATCGACACGTCAACCTTTCTTTGGGTTCTCACCGCGGACAAGCAGCTTTCCGAAGCGGCCGCCACTGCGATTCGATCGCCGGAAAATGACGTGTGGCTGAGCGCGGTTTCGTTCTGGGAGATTCTCGTGAAGCACCGACTCGGGCGGCTTCCTCTTCCGGAGTCGCCGGAGTCCTATATCCCGAAGCAGCGGAAGCGCCACGGAATAGCGAGCCTGGCGCTCCGTGAGAAGGCTATGACCCATCTGCCCAAGCTCCCAGCCCATCACAAAGATCCGTTCGATCGAATGCTCGTATGTCAGTCCCTCGAGCACGGCCTCGTCCTCGTCACGTCCGACCCTTTGGTTCGTGCCTATCCCGTGAAAACGTTCTGGTAGTTCGCTCGCTCGAAGACGCACCTCGTCTTCGTCCGGCCGTCGATGGCCCGTTCCGACGTCGCTGCCCGCATCCCTCTTCGCATATGAATATGGCGGAATACGCCAGAACGAAAAAATCTGTCGATGACGACCGCGTTCTGTTACCATCGAAGCCGTTTCGAGATCGCAGGGTCGGTCATAACCAAGGAGCGCATGCCATGTCATCGATCACAAGCGTTGCCGCCAAGTTCTTCGAGGCCTGTGAAACCGGCAAGGGCTGGGAAGGATGCAAGGAGTTCTGTCAGCCGAACGCGACATTTTCGGCGCAGGCGGAGCCGCTCATGGATGTGAAGAGCTTGCAGGACTATACGGAATGGATGAAAGCCGTCACCAAGTTCCTTCCGGACGCGCGCTACGAGCTCAAGTCCATGGCGACCGACGACCAGCGGAGGAATGTCTGCGCGTACGGCATCTTTTCGGGAACCCACACGGGGGAGGGTGGTCCCGTCCCGCCGACGCGAAAGAGCACCCGAACCGACTACGTCTACGTGATGGATTTCGACGGCGACAAGATCCGGCACATGACCAAGATCTGGCATTCCGGATTGGCCATGAAGGATCTCGGCTGGGTCTGAACGTCTCCCCACTGGAACCGGGTTCAAATCTCGCCGCGCGCTCCCATAATCATGGAAACCCATTGACCTTCCGGCGCACAGCCCGCTATGGCGGGGAGGATCTCGCGTGATGTGCGATAAGACTTAGGCGACGTGTCTCAGGTCGACGACGAGGCGCCGTCTTCGGACGAACAGGCGGACGATCTCTTTCAAGCTGACGTCGAGCCGCACCAGTCGCAGGTTGGAGCCGTCATGCGGCTGGTCGCGGAGCGCCGCTCTCATCGTCAGGTAGCGTCGATTGGCGGCGTGGGACAAGGCGGCTCGGGAGGCGCGGCGGCCGCGGCCGGACCAACGGTACATGTGGAACAGCTGCCGGCGCCGCTGAGGGAGCGGGTGAGCCCAAACCCCGGCCGATGTCAGAAATGCGGCGCCGAAACCCGCCGCGGTCTGCAGGAACCGACGTCTGGTCGCGCTCGTCGATTCTCGCGAGGTTTCTGAAGTCATGGCTCAGACTACGAAAGGGGGCAGGGGGAGGACCCGCATCTCCCCGCCGGTTCGACCACAGAGGTCGGCCCAGACTTTGCGGAACGACTTCCGAGGCGGTGCCGGCAGCACGGTAAGCTCTCCACTTCCGCCTTCTACAGATCGACCTGCCCACACGCCCTGACCGGGGAACCGAACGCCCCGACACGACGGCGACCTGCCTCCTGTTTTCCCCACCGGCCGAACTCGTCCCTTTCTGCAGGTCCGCTAGTATCAGAAGCCTTCCGCCTTGTCAACGTGCAATCCCGTCACCCGGGCCGGCTCGCGCCCCAGATTCCGGCCCGCCGCCGCGATCACGACGGCCGCCGCCACGCACCAGAGGGCGGCGAAAAACCACCAGAGCCGGATGACGTCGGCACCGCTGAAGAGTGACAGGAACAGGTACTTCGCCGAGACGTTCACCGAGGTGTGCAAAAGCGAGGGGAGCAGCAGGTTCCCCGAGGTGCGGTGATAGAGCCAGGTGGTGACCACGGTGAACGCAAGGAGCGAGAGAAACCATGGAAGCCCGTTCCGGGAGTCGTACTCGAGACCGAAGAGCGGCAGGTGCCAGACTCCGTGCAACACACCGAGAAGCAGGCAGCCGGCGAGCACCGGGCGGCCGGCGAGGAGGCGTGGGAGAGCGTAGCCCCGCCATGCCGGCTCCTCGCCCAGTCCGATGACGAGGAGAATGAACGCGAACGTCGCCGGCAGTTCGGAGAGCGGCGGCACGCGGTCCCAGGTCGGCGCGCTGCCGCCGACCATTGCGGTCAGCGCCGAGGCTCCGGCGGTCAAAGCCGGCGGCAGGCCCAGAACCAGCAGGTACCATCGCGGCGCAACCCGCCAGCTGACGATCCGCTTCAAAAAGTCTCTCACTCCCGGCCAACCAGCCGTCGACGCCAGCATCGACAATGCGGCAAGGAGAGGGCCCAGCGGGAGAATCCCGTGTGCCTCGTACAGCGACGGCCACCACGACAGGGCGTAGGCCAGGAGGAAGAACCAAAGGATTGAGTATCGATCTCGTTTCGCCACGATTTACCGCTCGAACGGGATCCGTCGTCGAAAGGTTCACGCGGAAGCGCGGGCGCCGCGGGTGATGGTCCATCCCACGGCGGGTGAGCGCACTCTCGGCCAGGGGCAGCCACCACTCGAGCTCGGGGTTCTCGCTGGTCGGGGACTCGGCGAAGAACAGCACAACGCCGGTCATGACGAAGACCCACGAGAGGCCGGCGAGGCTCCAGGCCGCGGGCGTTCCCCCGGGAACGCGGTAGGGTCTCTCCGTCGAGGGCGCGCGATATCGAGCCCGTAGGGGATGAAGAACAGGACGATCAGGATCGTCCACCAGGTGAACCAGGCGAACCCGATCGAAGCCGCGGAAGCGATTCCGTCGATGGTGAGAACGGCGGAGACGGTGAAGAGAACGAGGTCGACTCTCCCGAGGACGCGATCGAACGCGGTGCCCGTGGTCACCGATCCCGGACGTCGAACGCGTACAGCCGTTCCTGCTCTCTCAAGTAGAGCCGGCCCCCGGCGACGACCGGGTGCGGCCAACTCGGATTCTCGACCTCGGGAATGCGGAACGAGCCGCGCTCCCGGTAGGCCTCGGGCGTCGCTTCGACGAGCAGGACCAACCCGTCCTGGTAGCGGAAGTAGAGCCGGCCGTCGGCGTAGGCGATCGAGGCCGAGTTGCGGCCATCGTTTCGAATCGGTCCCCAGGCGACCTCTCCCGTCTCGAATCGGGCGGCCACCGGAAGCCCCGAGTTGTGGCCGGAGCCGGCGTAGAGATAGCCGTCGTGGAGGATGACCCCCCCATGATGGTTCTGGAACGTTCCCGCAGGAAGGAAGTAGACCTCGCGCGCCTCGACCCCGTCCGAAGTCGGCCGGAGCTCGAGAAGCGCCGCTCCCGTCTGGTATCCGGTCGAGCCGAAGATGTAGTCTCCGCTGACGATCGGAGTCGGGATGTTGGCGACGTCGTTGGCGATCCTGTTGTAGCCCCAGAGGAACTTCCCGTCCTCGGCGCGGATGCCGACGAGGCCGCGCCCGATGAGCTGCACGTACTGCTTCACTCCGGCGCCTTCCGAGACCACGATCGAGGAGTACTGGGCGCCGTCGTTTCCGCGCTCTCCGAGCTCCGGCACCGTCGCCCGCCAGACCTCCTTCCCGTCGTTCTTGTCGAGAGCGGCGATCGCCGCGGTGGGTCCGCCCGGAGTCACGACCACCCGGTCGCCGTCGACGAGAGGGGACTCGGCATACTTCCACTCGACCCCGGCGCGCGCGAGCATCACCGTGCCGCCGAATTCCCGGGGGAGGCTCCGGGTCCAGAGGACCTCTCCCGTCGCCGCGCGCAGACACGCGAGGTCGCCCTCGGTCCCGAGAGCGTAGATCCGATCGCCGTCGACGGTCGGCGTCGAGCGGGAGCCGGGATAGAGGGAGGGGTCGGCCCAGGCGGGACCGATGCGCGTCTTCCAGAGGAGCGAGCCGTCTTCCTCGCGCAGGGCGATGACGTGCTGGTCGTTTCCGAGGTCTCCCATCGTGAAGAGGACACCATTCGCGAGCGAGACGCTGGAAAAGCCGCGGCCGAGCCCGGAGGCGGTCCAGGAGAGCGGGGGACCATCCGCCGGCCACTCTTGCAGAAGTCCGGTGTCCGTCGATTTTCCGTCGCGGTTCCTGCCGCGCCACTGGGGCCAATCGAGGGCAGGGCTCGCGAAGGGGTGAAGAACGAGGCAAAGCACGAAAGCGAGCGAGGTCCTGAACGGCACTTTTTTCTCCTTCACCCCCTATCGCGGCAGGCCGATACTAGCTCAGCGGCGTGCCGCCACCCAGGCAATGGCGGAAGCCAGATGCTTCCGGAAAAGGGGATCGGAGTACGCCTCCTTGGTGTGGCCGAGCGCAGTATAGAACGACCGTCCTCCACCCTCGAGATCCTGATACCAGACCACGGGGTGATCGCCCATCGCGTCCTTTCCCGGCGCGTAGCTCCCCTCGTCGAGGGAGATCAACACCTGGACCTTGCCGCGCGGGTTCTGGCGAAAGCTGTAATGCTCGTCGGTGCGCACCCAGGACGAAGGCAGGTGCCGGGTCGCGGCGTGCTCGCGATTCTCGACGCGATAGGTGGCCTGCTGGATCTCCGGGTGCGATCGGAAATAGGCGCCGACGAGCGCACCGTAGAACGGCCAGTCGTACTCGGTATCGGAT
>DAISKN010000463.1:0-5902 GCA_036820975.1 Acidobacteriota bacterium
GCGCGGGAAAATCGAGCCCATAGGGCTTCCCGGTCGCGGGGTTGAGGGAAGAGGGACCCGTCGATCCCCGGCAGCCGCCGATGAGGTTCGTCGCGACAACGAAGTAGCGATCGGTGTCGAACGCCTTCCCCGGGCCGATCATCCCGTCCCACCACCCGAGGCCGGATTTCTTCGCGATGTCGCGCTCGTCGGCGCGGAAGCCGTCCAGGGCGCTCTCTTCCATGGGCGCAGCGCTCCAGCCGGCGGCGTGGGCGTCGCCGGAGAGCGCGTGGCAAACGAGGATGACGTTGTCTTTCTCCGGCGCCGGCGTTCCGTAGGTCTCGTAGGCGATCCGAACCGGGTGGAGCTCTCGGCCGCAGTCGAGGGCGATGGGCTCGGGAAGGTCGACGTACTCGGTCGGAACCACGCCGACCGAGCCCTCCTCCGCCTGGGGCCGGGTCATGGGCGCCATGATAGCCAAAAACAGTTGTCAGTTCTCAGTTGCCAGGTGCCGCGTCTCAGTGTTCAAGTAGGGCGCCATGGTACGTCTTCCGTCATGGGCTCTCGTCCTCGCGTTCGGGTGCTCCGGGCCGAGGCAGCCCGCGCCGGCCACGAACGCGCTCCTGATTGTCGGCTACGACCGCGAGCCCGATACGCTCAACCGCTTTTCGACGCACATTCTCGAAGACACGATGATCTGCATCTCCGAGGGTCTCACGGTCTGGAACGAGAGGATGGAGACCGTGCCCGTTCTCGCGGAGGAGGTGCCCTCTCCCGAGAACGGACTCGTTCGCGTCCTCGATGACGGACGGCTCGAGGTCGCCTGGAAGCTCCGCTCCGGCGTGCGCTGGCAGGACGGGGCGCCTTTCACCTCCCGGGACGTCGCCTTCACCGTCGAGACGATCAACGACCCGGCCTACAACCCGGAATCGACCGAGGGGTTCGACCTCATCGAGTCGGTTGCGACTCCCGACGATCTCACGGCGGTCGTCACCTACCGCCGGATCTACGCGGCCTATCAGGACCAGTTCTGGCGGGGCGCCCTTCCCCGGCACGTCCTCGAAGGAAAGGACCTGAACGCCTTTCCCGAGTACGACCGCAGGCCCATCGGAACCGGTCCCTACAAAGTCGAGGAATGGAGGACCGGTGAGTATCTTCTCCTCGCGCGGAACGAGGATTACTGGCGGGGAGCCCCCGCGATCGAGAAGCTCCTCTTTCGCTTTCTTCCCTCGAGCAACACCCGAATGAACCAGCTCCGCTCGGGAGAGGTCCACGTGGTGGACAACGTTCCTCTCGACAAGGTCGACGAGCTCGAGGGAATCCCGGGAGTCGAAGTTTCCCGCACCATGGGGAACTCCTACGCTCACGTGGCGTTGAATCTCCGCGAGGTTCCCGCCTTTCGCGACCTGAGGGTGCGGCAGGCGATCGCCCACGCGATCGACCGGCGGGCGATCGCCGGGGACGTCCTCGAGGGAGTCGTGACCGTGGTGGACTCCGTCATTCAGCCGATGTCCTGGGCATTCAACGCTGGGGTCGCTTCCTACGCGTACGATCCCGTTCGCGCCCGCGAGCTCCTGCGCGAGGCCGGCTACGAGGATCGGGACGGGGACGGGATCGTGGAAAAGGAAGGAGTCCCGCTCTCGTTTCCGGGCACCACGCGCTCCGGCCACGCCGAGTGGGAGATGGTCCTTCAGGTCCTCCAGGCCCAGCTCAAATCCGTCGGGATCGGAATGGAGATCCGGAACTACGAGCCCACGATGCTGGGAGAGCTCTGGTTCGGGGGGAAGCTCCCTTTCTTCCTCTCGGCCTGGACCCTTCCCGCGGACCCGGAAATCACTCTGTTCTACGCCTCGGACCGCACTCCGCCCCGGGGGCGCAACATCTATTATTACCAGAACGAGGAGCTGACCCGGCTCCTGTACGCGTCCGACCAGACCGTCGACCGCGACGAGCGAAAGGCTCTCCTGTTCCGGGCGCAGGAGATCCTGGCCCGCGAGGTTCCCGAGATCCCGCTCTACAACCGGACGATCGTGAGCGCGTTTCCCGACAGGCTCCGGAACGTGAAGCCCAACCCCACGAACGCCGGTCTCTTCTGGAACGTCCACGAGTGGGAGCTCGAGGCTCCTTCCGCCAATCCCTGAAGTCGCATGGCCGCCTACGTCGCCGGTAGGCTGCTCCGCGCCGTGCCTCTGCTCTTCGGTCTCTCGGTTCTGATCTTCGCCCTGGTGCACGCCGCCCCCGGCGGACCGCTCACGGTGTATCTCAGCAATCCCAACGTGCGGCCCGAAGACATCGCGAGGCTCGAGCGGCTCCTCGGGCTCGACCGCCCGCTCCACCAGCAGTACTTCGGCTGGCTTTCCGCTTTCGTCACCGGCGACTGGGGCTTCAGTTACGTGGACGGACGGCCGGTCCTCCTGCGCGTGCTCGAGAGGGCCGGAGCGACGCTCGAGCTCATGGGGAGCGCTTTCGCTCTGGCCCTCGCGGTAGCCATCGTGCTGGGAAGCCTCGCCGCCCTTCGTCCTCGCGGCGCCGTCGACTCCCTGGTCTCCGGCGCTTCGATCGTCGGCATCTCGCTTCCAACGTTCTGGCTGGGTCTCGTCCTCCAGCTGGTGTTCGCCGTCGAGCTCCGCATCTTCCCGACGGCGGGCCGCGTGGGCATCGACGGCGAAGGACGCCTCGCCCACCTGGCTCTTCCGGCGGCGACCCTGGCGTCGTTCTACGCGTCCTCCTGGATCCGCTACGTCCGCGCGTCTCTCGCGGCGACCCTGTCGCGCGACTTCGTCCGGGCGGGCCGGGCCCGCGGACTCTCGGAGACCGCGCTCCTCGTCCGTCACTCGCTTCCGAACGCGCTCTTCCCGATGGTTACCGTGCTCGCGCTCGATTTCGCGCTCCTCTTCAGCGGCGCGGTGGTCACCGAGACCGTTTTCGCCTGGCCGGGAATGGGAACTCTCCTCGTCGATTCCGTCTACCGGCGCGACTACTCGGTCCTCATGGCGATCCTGATGGTGGGTTCGATCGCGGTCGTCGTCTCGAATCTCGCGGCCGACGTCGTCTACGGGTGGCTCGACCCCCGGGTGCGCATCGCCCGGAAGGATGCGGCGTGAAGGCGGGCCTCACCGCACTCGCCGTCGCCTCCTTTCTCGCCGCTCTCGTACCCGTTCTCTCGCCCTATCGCCACGACGAGATCGATCTCTCCTCCATCAAGGCCGCCCCCGGTCCGTCGCACTGGATGGGAACGGACGAGCTCGGGCGCGACTTCGCGACCCGGGTATTCATGGGAGCGAGGCTTTCCCTCGCCATCGGACTCGCGGGCGCCCTCGCCGCGAGCTTCCTCGGCGCCGGGTTGGGCTCCGTCGCCGGGTACTTCGGCCGCTTCGTGGACTCGGCGCTGATGCGGCTCGTCGATCTCCAGCTGTCGATTCCCGTGCTTCCCGTCCTCATCGTGATCTCCGCGGTCTTCCGGCCCACGGTCCTGGTTCTGGTCCTTCTGGTTTCGGCCTTCGCCTGGATGGAGCCGGCGCGGATCGCGCGCGGGGAAGTGCTGCGGTTGAAGGAAGTCCCGTTCGCGGAGGCGGCGAGAGCGCTCGGGGCCTCGAGCCCCCGGGTCATCGGGCGGCATCTCCTCCCGAACGCCGCGGCTCCCCTCATCGTGGCGGCGGCGATCCTCGTAGGGAGGGTGATCGTGATGGAGTCGGTCCTGAGCTTTCTCGGGCTGGGAGTCCAGCCTCCGGACCCGAGCCTCGGAAACCTCCTCTACGGTGCCCAGGCCTCGCTCGCAACCGAGCCCTGGCTCGCGATATTCCCCGGGCTCTTCATCTTCTGGATAGTGCTCTCGGTGAACCTGGTGGGGGACGCTCTCTCGTTTCGCGGCCGCCCGTAACGACCGAGCCCGGCTTACGAGGCTCGCGGGAGGGAAAGGCGCGCCGTCGTGCCGCGGCCGAGGGTACTCTCGATTTCCAGGCTTCCGCCGTCGTCGTTCGCGATGGTCCTGGAAATGAACAGGCCCCAGTTGGTGGTGGCGATCCAGACAACGGCGATGGCGCGCACCCCGATCACCGCGAGTCTGTCGATTTCCTCGCGGAACCGCGGCTCCTCCCAGTCGAGCGTGGGAAAGAGCGCATCGCGAAAGGGCAGCGGGAGTCATCACGGCAGTCTCGCGAGGGCGGCGGTATAGGCGTCGCGGTACTTCGGGGTCTCCGGGGACAGGACGAGCGCCTTCTCGAAGGACCCGACGGCTTCTTCCGACTTTCCTTCCGCCAGGTGGATGTGTCCGAGAAGAAAATGCGTCTTCGGGTAATCCGGATCGAGCTCGAGGGTCGCCGCGAACTGCGCCATGGCTTTCTCGCGCTCGCCCGCCTGGTAGAGGAGCGCTCCCAGATCGGAGTTGATGTGGAGCGAGAGCGGGTCGAGGCTTCGGGCCCGTTCCATCTCCCGCAGGCCCTCCTCGATCCTTCCTTCGATTGCGAGGAAGTTTCCGAACCACTGACGGGTCTCGGCCGCTTCGGGCTCGAGCTCGAGAGCGCGGCGGAAGAGAGACTCGACCCCATCGCGCCGATCCGAGAACCGGAATCGGGATTCGGCGAGGATCGCGAGCGCGGGGCCGCAGGAAGGATCGAGCTCGAGAGCGCGGGCCGCGGACTTCGTGGTTTCCCTCCTCGCCTCGTTGCGCTCGATGGCGCCGAGCGCCGCGAGGAAATGATAAGCGCGGGCTCGCCCGGCGTGGGCCGAAGCGAGCTCGGGGGCCAGGGCGGTCGCCCGCTCGAAGCTCTCGACGCTCTTTCTCACGCTTTCCGGTGTTTTCTGCGCCAGGAAGTAGTTTCCACGGAGCAGCGCTTCTCGCGCGTTGGGATCGACGGTGTCGCGAGCGAACCCCCAGAGGACCAGGCCGAGCAGAGCCAGAAGCGCCGCGGCGGCGAGGGCATAGGAGCGGCCCCCGCTCGGGGCCTCCTCGGCCGTGATCCCCTCGACCTCTCCGACGAACCGGTAACCGCGGCGGGGAAGGGTCTCGAGGGCGTCGCGCGCGTCGCCGAGCGCATCGCGAATGCGGTGAATTGCGTTGTTCAACCCGTGCTCGAACTCGACGTGGATCTCGGTCGGCCAGATCCGCCGTTTCAGCTCCTCGCGGGTCACGACCTCGCCCGCGTTCTCGAGGAGGAGCGCGAGAGCGCGGAAGGCCCTGCCGGGGAGCCGGAGAGGCCGGCCGTCTTTTCGGAGCTCGCCCGTGCTCGTGTCGAGCTCGAACGAACCGAATCGGTAGCGGGAGCTCACGCCCGAAATCATAGCGCGGGCATCTCCTTCCCCGTGTGGGGAGTAGCCGGGTAGAGAAAAAGGATTTCGTTCCGCGCCCGGGCTGGACGAACCTCGGCCCGGAGGTACCCAAATGCGACGACTCATCCCCGCGGCGACGCTGGCGCTCTCTCTGGTCTCGCTCCCCCTGGAGAGCCAGACGACCGAAGGCTTCCTCGAGACCCCGGACGGCGTGCGCCTGTTCTACGAGAAATCCGGGTCCGGAGCTTCCACGCTCATCCTGCCGGGGCGCCTGTTGCTGTATCCGGATTTCCGGTTCCTCGCGGAGTCCTTCACCGTGATCGCCTACGACATGAGAAACCGCGGCCGCTCGGACTTCGTCCGGGACGGAAGCCTCCTGACCCTCGAGCACGACGTACGGGATCTCGAGGCCGTCCGGCGCCACTTCGGCGTCGAGCGGTTCAGTACCGTCGGCTATTCCTATCTGGGCAAGTTGGTAGTGTTCTATGCCCTGCGCCATCCGGAGCGAGTCGAGCGCATGGTGCAGATCGGAGCGGTGCCCATGGCCCTCGCGTCGGAGTACCCCGCGGAGCTGCGCCCCTTCCGCGCGTACGAGTAGGCAACCCCGAACGGGCTCCGGAGCTGCTGCGGCTCGCCGCCCCACTTCCAGATCACG
>DAISKN010000464.1:0-5899 GCA_036820975.1 Acidobacteriota bacterium
TCCGGGCCCCACGCGATAGTCCGCGTCGGCCGGGACGTTGCCGCCGTTGTCCTGCGGCCGGGCTGCAGGCGTAACCGTGAGCCCGATGCCCAGGGCCGCGGCGAGCGCGAGCCGGGTCATTCTCATGGACGTCAAAAACCCTCTCAGCGATTCAGGAAACCGAAACCGAGCATCAGCTGCAAGGCGTTCGATCGGTAGGAGAACGGATCGATATTGGAATTCCTCTGATCGTGGCGGTAATCCACGCTGACGTACGTGAGTGGCGTGAAGAAATAGGCGACACCGGCTCCGGTGCTGAAAATGTCGTCGTCACGGAAGACGCCGTCGTCGCCGGGAACGGGATAGCCGTTGAGGAAGAGAGCCCCGGAAAGCGTCAGCCGGAAGTTCCGCGCGAACGGCGCAATGAACTGGACCCGGCCGTAGTTCGAGACGTAGTACCCGTTCTCGTCGAAGGCGGAAGGGGTGGTCCTCCGTCCGGCGACGGCGGTGAGCGCTGCCAGATCGCCGAAGTCCCGCGTCAAGGACAGGTCGGCGACGAATCCGCCGTAGTTCTGGGGAATGGAGGCGAGATCGAAGCGCTGAGTGGCGTAGCCCGCGCGAACCTGGCCCCGAAGCATGGGCGTGAGCTCGCCTCGAAGACCCACGAGGAACGCGTCGGATACCGATGCCGCCTGGGGGCGTTCGAGAGGCTCTGGAGTATCGGTGTGGACGTACTCGCCCAGAAGGCTCGTCAACGGGGAGAGATCGTAGAGAAACGCCGCTCCGAATCCCCGGGTGTGGTAGTCGAAGAACTCGTTCGAGGTGTCGAGAAACTCCACCACGTTGTAGTTGGCGGAGATCTCGGCGCCGTATCTCTCCGAGAAGTCGATCGCCAGCACGGCATCGGTGTAATTGCGGTAGAAGGGATCGGTGGAGGCGACGATCTCTCCACCCGGATCGAACTCCTGGGCCTCGAAGCTGCCGTGCACGAAATGGTTTCCGACGCGGGCCTTGGTATTGGGCGTGAGCTCGATCCCCGAGCGCAAATCCACCAGGTGCGTCAGCTTGTCCTCGAGGGTGAAATCCTGGAAGTCCCGATAGCGCGCCTCGTAGGCGAGCTTCAGGTCGTGGACGGTCTCCAGAAGGGTCGCCGTCACCCGCCCTCTCATCATGTAGGCGTGGCCCACGAAGGGCGCTTCGCTCGTCTGCAGCAGGTTGTCGCCGCGGATCCAGCTGGCGTCGATCGAAGGCTGCACCGCGAACCGGCCCATGCGTATGCCGATGGGGGCCTCGTCCGCGTAGAGCGGCTCCTCGGCGGCGACATTGAAAAGGGTCTGCTGTTTGCGCACCGGGGCGGGGAACAGGCTGTAGAACAGCTCGTCGCCCGCCTCTCCCGGGACCGAGGTCGAAGCCACGGGCGTCGCCGCCTCGCTCTCGTCGGCCGCGGACTCGTCGGCGACCGGAGGTTCCCGAGTCGATGGCGGCGCCGAGTCGGACGCGGGCTCGTCTCCGGCCGCGCTCTCGGGAGGAGCGGGCCCAACGGCGGCAGCGCCGGGCGTCGTCTCGGCGACGGCCGCTTCCGCCTTCGGCTCCGGAGCTCCGGCGTTCGCCACCTGCATGCCGGGCGGCAGTTCCCGGTGGATGCGAACGAACAGATGAGAGGGGTTCGCGAGGCCCACGACGGAGCTTGCCTCGACGTCGAGCTCGATCTCGATCCGGGAGTAGATCTTCTTGCCGAGCTGCATGGGCCAGACCTGGAAGCGCCGGCTGAAGGGAGTCGCGACGTCGAACTTCGCGGCGGAGGGAGAAATGGCGGGAACGTCCAGAGTCAGGTGGTAAGTTCCCTCTCCCGATTTCCGATCGCTGAGGAACTGGGAGATGTCACCGCTCGCGAGCACGTGCACCACGTATTGATCGCCCTCGCGTACGGCGTACATGTCGAGGAGGCGGGCCGAAGGTACCTTGGGCGCCGCCGGCGCCTCGGAAGCTATCGAGAAGAGAGTGGCGAGCGCCAGTACCGACAAAAAGAAGGTCGAGGTAACGGTCTTCATATACCCTCCGCCGGGTTTTCGGATTTCGTTCTCGGCAGTCCGCGTCTGACGGGACCGCGGCCTCCCATTCCTCCCAGAACGAGCGCGGCGAGAGCCGCGGTGTAGCCCAGGGTCCAGAGGCTTCTCGCGACCGAGGCGTTCGCGAGCTGGAGCGCGCCCATGCCGAGAGCGAGCGTGAGAAGCAGGAGGAACTTCACCGCCTGGGGCTCGGGGATGCCCGCGGCCACGAGCCGATGCGACAGATGGCACCGGTCGCCTCGATAGATCGGCCGCCCCTCGGATATCCGGATCGCGATCACCGAGAAGGTGTCGATCAGGGGCACCGCGAGGACCAGAGGCGGCATGAGCACCGGAAAGAGCGACGACGAGGCGGGGCTCACGTAGCGCTCGAGAATGGTGAGCGACGAGAGCATGAAGCCGATGAACAGAGCGCCCGAATCGCCCATGAAGATCCGGGCGGGATGGAGGTTCTGGCGCATGAAACCGGCGAGCGCGCCGGCGAATGCGGCGAGGATGAGACAGAGGAAGATTTCCCCGAGGGCCAGGGCGTTGAGGAAGAAGATGAATATGGAGCTTATCGCCACCCCGACGGCGAGGCCGTCCATGTTGTCGAGTAGATTGAACGCATTCGAAATGCCGACGATCCAGAGAAAACTGACCGACGCGTTGAGCAGGGGCACGCCCGTGAAATCCACCTGGATGCCCGAGCCCACGGCGATGATCGCCGCGGCGCTTTGACCCAAGAGCTTGAGTCCCAAGGGGAACCTCTGGCCGAGGACGTCATCGAAGAAGCCCACGAGAAAGATCGTGAGGGCTCCCGCCAGAAGGCCCAGGAGCTGTGGTCTCACGCGGTGCGCTTCGGCGAGAGCGTTCGCGATCTCCGGCAGAAACGCGCGCACCTGAGGCAGGGCGGTGAGAGTCGGCGCGAGAGCTACGCCGACGAGCACGGTGACGGCGAATGACAGGAAGAACGCGATTCCCCCGAGTCTGGGAATCGGCGCCGGGTGTTGTTTCCGCCCGCCGGGATGGTCGAGCCAGCGTCGAGCGATGCAGACCCGTCTCACGACGGGCAGGAGAAGGCTCGTGCCCGCAAAGGGCAGGGCCACCAGCAGAACGTAGAGCGCCGCGGTTCCCATCCTCACCGTTTTCCCGCGACGGACCGCGCGTTTCGAGGGGAAACTCCAACGGCCGAAAGCGACTTCCCCACGCCCGGGCGAACGGTCGGCCCCCCGGGCCCGCAACTACCGTCAACGCGAAATGGAGAAAGGACTTCCCGTCGCTCCTGGCCTGTCGTTACCTTGTCCTCGAGAGATTTCCATCTCTCCCGCATCTCGTATTGAAACCAGGTGGCGTCACCGCCGCCGTGGTCTTTCCCACCCACGGGGGCACGGCGGCGCGCGTCGAACGTTCGGGCGTCGCCGCCGACCGAGGGCCGCTCTGAGCTCACCGCCCGAGGAAATTCGTTCGCGGGCAGAGGTTTAGCCAGGGTGCCGGTGGGGCCGGCAAGCTGGGTCGAAGTCGGGGCTTTGCCGCGCATCGATTTTCCGAGACGAACTTGTCCTGGGTGGTCGGTGCTTAAGCAGAAACCGTTCCAGGGACGTCAGTCGTTCTGAATGCTGGGTTTCCGAGGATTATCGATCCAGATATCCTCGAGCACGAGGCTGTCGACGCTGCTGCGGAGAAACGTTGCCACCGCTTCTTCCGGGGTGCAGACGATGGGCTCCTGGATGTTGAAGGACGTATTCAGCAGGACGGGAACGCCCGTCTCCCTTTCGAACTCGTGGATGAGCTCCCAGTAGAGAGGCTCCTCGGCCCGCGACACGGTCTGGGGCCGAGCGGTTCCGTCGACGTGCACTACCGCCGGAATCTCACGGCGTCGTTCGGGGACCACGGGCGCGACGAGGAGCATGTAGGGAGAAGAGAGCCCCGAGCCAAAGTAGCGAGGGGCCGCCTCCGCCAGCATCGAGGGCGCGAAGGGGCGAAATGGCTCGCGGAGCTTGATGCGATCGTTCAGGATCTCCTTCATCTCCGGGTTCCTCGGATCGGCGAGAAAGCTGCGGTGGCCGAGCGCTCTCGGGCCCCACTCCATACGCCCCTGGAACCAGGCGAGGATCTTCCCGGACGCGAGAGCTTTCGCCGCCCGGGGAGGGAGCTTTTCCCGGCCGGTCTCCTCGAAATCGAGGCCGGCCGCGCGCGCGGCGCTCCGGCACCGCTCCGGGCTGAAGCTCGGACCGAGGTAGGCGTTCGACATGTGGTAGCGCCGGGGCTCGTTGAATCGATGGTGCTGGACGAAGAGCGCCGAGCCGAGCGCGCCGCCGGCGTCGTTCGCCGCCGGCTGGATGAAGATCTCCTCGAACGGACCTTCCCGCAGGATTCGGCCGTTCATCACCGAGTTGAGAGCGACCCCGCCCGCGAGGCAGAGGCGTTTCTCGCCCGTCATCCGCGCGAGCTCCCGCACGAGATGGAGCACGGTCTCCTCGAGCGCCCGTTGAACGCTCGCGGCGACGTCGTAGTGGCGTTCCTGGATCTCTTCATCGGGCCGCCGCGGCGGTCCGAATACTTCCTGGATCTTCTCAGTATAGACGTGGTGCTTCGCCAGGTGATGGTCCAGGTAGGTGATGTCGAGCTTGAAACCCGCGCCGCCGTTCGTCCGGAGCACGTTCTGCCGGAGGAAATCGCAGAACCGCGGCTCGCCGTAGGCGGCCATTCCCATGACCTTGTACTCGTCGCCTTCGAACATGTCGAAGCCGAGGAAGTTCGTCGCCGCGGAGTAGAACTGGCCGAGAGAGTGTGGAAGCTTGATCCGCTCGAGGACCCGGATGCGGTTGCCCTCTCCCAGGCTCAGCATGGTGGTGGTGCTCTCTCCCGCGCCGTCGAGCGTGAGGATCGCGGCCCGCTCGAAGGGCGAGGCGTAGAAGGCGCTCGCGGCATGACCCAGGTGATGCTCCACATAGTGCAGAGCTCCCGAGTTCCTTCCGAAAGCTTCGGTGAGGATCGAGCGGAGCTGGAACATGCGGCGGTAGTGGCCGCCGAGCTGCTGCGCCCCTCTCTTGGCTCGGGCCTGGAAGAGCTGGGGGCTCTTCAGGAGGATGGGGATGGTATGCCCGATCCGGTCCCCCAGCATCCAGGGCCGCCAGTAGTGGGCGATGTGATCGACGTCCGCGAGGGCGATTCCGGCGCTCGCGAGGCAGGACGATACCGCCTCGAACGGAAAGCCGACGTGGTGCTTCCTCCGGGAGAAGCGCTCTTCCTCCGCGGCATGAACCAGCTCACCGTTCCAGAACAGAGCGGCGGCGGCTTCGCCCATCGTGGTGAGACCGAGGACGTACATGATTGGGGTCCTTCTTTCTAGTGCTCGCCGCGCTCTTCGCGCGGCTCGCTCCCCGCGCTCCTCCATGAGTGCCGCGGGGCCCCACCCCCGCGGGCGTGGGCTGAGGGCTCCGCGCGGGGAGGATGGGGCCCTCCCGCCTCCGCCCTTCGGGCTCCGGCGAGGCTCGCCGAAGCTCTGCGAAGGCGGCCGGGCCCCGCTGGTTGGCTACGCTCTTCGCGCGGCTTCTGCAGATTCATCGAGGTTCCATCCCTGATTAATTTCGGGACAGGCCGCGAAGCCATAGCGAAAGCGTCATCAGACAGAACAGCTTCTGCCCGTGGTCGCGCGCGCCCTCCAGGTGCTCTCGCACGAGCCTCTCCACCGGATCGCGGCGAAGGTGCTCGAACAACGGAGAGTCGCCGGAGACGAGGTGATCTTCGACGAGCGGCCTCATCCGGGTCCGGAACCAGCGGCCCAGGGGAACGCCGAACCCCATCTTCCGGCGCCCCAGAATCGACGGAGGCACCAGGTGGCGAAAGGCCTCGCGCAGCACGCGCTT
>DAISKN010000465.1:0-5884 GCA_036820975.1 Acidobacteriota bacterium
GAAGTAGGCCATGGGAAGAAACCCGAAGAACGCCCAGGCGGAGAGGCGATGCGCGCGTTTTGTCAGGAGAGCGTAGGACGCGTGTCCGCCGTCGAGCTGGCCGATGGGAATGAGGTTCAGCGCCGTGAGCAGGAGGCCGAACCAGGCGGCGAGCCCGATGGGGCTTATATAGAGGTCGTAGTTCTCGGGAAGGTTGGGCCAGATGGCCGACGAGAACCACTGAAAGAGGAGAGGCTCGCCGAAGCTGATGCTGGTCTCGGGCGGAAGCGGCGGGCCCGGTCTCGAGGTCGCGATGCCGAGGACGAGCGCGGGGAGGACCACCAGGAAGCCGGCGAAGGGTCCCGCGAGACCGATGTCGATCAAGGCCTTCCGGTGAGGGAAGCGCGACTTGATGATGATGAACGCCCCGAACGTGCCGACGAGCGAGAAGGGGAACGGAATGAAGAAGGGTAGCGTCGAGTTCACTCGATAGTGCCTCGCGGCGAGGTAATGCCCCATCTCGTGCGAGAAGATGATGGCCAGGAGGGTGAAGCTGAAGGGCGCTCCGTAGAGCGCGATCGCGCGAAGGGCCTCGATGGTGGACGCTTCCTTCTGAAAGAGCTCCGGCGACCAATAGGCGATCCCCTGGACGCCGCCTACGTAGAGAGTCGATAGAACGGTGAGGAGAAAGAAGATGGAGGGTAGGACCCAGCCCTCGCGAACTACGCGTTCGGCGAGAAACTGCCGGAAGACACCTTGCGAGCTCAGGGGATGTTCTGCAGGTCCTTGCCCGGCTTGAATCGGATCGTGCGGCCCGGAGGTATCCGCACTTCCTTTCCCGTCCGCGGGTTGCGGCCGATGCCCCTCTTGCGGGGCTTCACCTGAAACACGCCGAACCCTCGAAGCTCGATGCGCTCGCCTCTCTGCATCGAGTTCTTCATCGCATCGAGCACCGCTTCCACCGCCTGTTCTGCCTTCACCTTGGTGATGTTTGCGGTAGCGGACACCTCGTTGATGATGTCCACCTTTATCATATTGACCTCCGGAGGGATAGGGTGTGATTATAGGAGCCGACCTTCCGGCTGTCAAGGGACATTTCCCTTTATCGTGCTCTAAACGTTCGGGTTATTGGCGCACGTCGGGCGTGGATTGGGATGGGCCTTCAAATCACGGTAAACTGAGGACTTATGGAGAAACGCCTGCCCCAGGTCGCCATCGTCGGCCGGCCCAATGTGGGCAAGTCCACGCTCTTCAACCGTATGTGCGGCTCGCGAAGAGCGATCGTGGATTCCGTCGCCGGCTCGACGCGCGATCGCAACAAGGCCTCGGTGGACTGGGCGGGAAAAACGTTCGAGATCGTTGATACGGGTGGAGTTCTGGAATCGGTCGCGACTCCCATCGACGAACAGGTAGCGGCCCAGGTCGAGATCGCGATCGGAGACGCCGATCTCGTCTGCTGGGTGGTCGACGGCCGCGCCGGGCTCCTTCCGGAGGAGCGCTACCTGGCATCGAAGCTCCGGCCTCTGGGCGAGCGCGTCGTCCTCGCCGTCAACAAGATCGACAGTGAGGGACGCTTCGCCGAGGCCATGGAGTTCCATCGTCTCGGGTTTCCCGACCTCTTCGAGATTTCCGCGGAGCATGGGCTCGGGGTGGCGGACCTGATGGACGCGATCGCCGCCAAGCTTCCGGACGTCGAAGAGGAAAGCGGGGATGCATCGAGCGAGATCCGCATCGCCATCGCCGGCCGCCCCAACGTAGGCAAGTCCTCTCTGCTGAACCGCATCGCGGGCGAGGAGCGCGCCGTCGTGAGCCCGGTCGCGGGGACGACGAGAGACGCCGTGGACACCCTGGTCGAGGTCGAGGGACAGGCCTATCGCATCGTCGATACGGCGGGCATTCGCCGGAGGGGAAAGCTCCCGGGGCTTGCGGACCAGCTCTCCGTGATCTATGCCGAGCGCGCCATCGAGCGCGCGCACATCGTCCTTCTGGTCCTCGATGCGACAGCGGGGGTCACGACCGAGGACGCCTCGATCGGAGGGAAGATCGCCGACTCGGGCCGTGGCGTAGTCCTCGTCTTCAACAAGTGGGACGTCGTCGAGGAACGGGAAGAGAAGGCCAAGGAACTGGCGCTCGAAGCGCGGGAGGACCTTCCGCACCTCGACTTCGCCCCCATCGTGTTCCTCTCGGCGAAGTCCGGCCGGGGAGTTCAAGGCATCTTTCCCCGTATCCGCGGCGTTCGGGAGGAGCAGCTCAAGAAGGTATCGACTCCTGATCTGAACCGTTTTCTCGACGGTGCGGTCAGAAAGCTCCCGCCCCGCGCGAAGGACGGGAAGGAAGCGCGCCTTTTCTATATCACCCAGGCGGGGGTCGTACCGCCCCGGTTCCTGGTGTTCGCGAACAAGGCGCAGAAGGATCTGGACATCAGCTACCCGCGGTACCTCTCCCGGCGCCTTCGAGAGGCGTTCGGGTTCGAGGGAACGCCGATTCGAGTCACGATCCGGCGTCGTCAGACCACAAAGTCCAATAATCGTGGTTGACTCGAGGTTTGGATCTCATATAATACTTTAGGTATTCGGTTGAATCTTCAGGCCTTCTGAGTCCTAAAGTCACGACTTAACCAATTTCCCTGAAACCCGTGGGCGGAATGCCGGATTCCATCCTTCCATGACCAAGGCAGACTTGGCGCGCGTCGTCTATGAGCGTCATGGCGGCATCTCTAACAAGGAGGCGTCGGTGCTCGTGGAGATCATCCTCGAGTTCATCAAGGGCGGATTGCGCCAGGGGGATCGGGTGCAGATCAGCGGGTTCGGGACGTTCCTGGTGCGGGACAAGAAGCAGCGCAAAGGGCGGAACCCGCAGACGGGAGAGGAGATGACGATCCAGCCGAGGAAATCCGTCGTCTTTCGTCCCTCCAAGACGTTTCAGAACGGCTTCTCGTCCGAAGCGGAATAGGAAGGCGAAGGACGAGCGCGCCGCCGATGGAACGGAAGATCCCGAGCAAGCTCTTCTTCAAGATCGGAGAAGTGTGCGAACTCACGGACACGCAGCCCTACGTGCTGCGCTACTGGGAGTCGGAGTTCCCGGCGCTGGCGCCGGCGAAGAACAACTCCGGCCAGCGCATCTACCGGAGGCGGGACATCGAGACCATTCTCCGCATCAAGACCCTGCTCTACGAAGAGGGCTTTACTATCGCCGGGGCAAAGAAGAAACTGGAGCTCGAGATGAAGGAGCAGATGAAGGCAGGGACGACGACACCGCCCCCGGAAGTCGTGGCCGCCGCCGGTAGCGACGGCTTGAAGGACGAGATTCTGTCCATCCGCGCCGAGCTGCGGGGCATCCTGGAGCTCATCGACGCTCACGATTCGAAGCGGAAGGAAGACTGACGCCGACGGCGCTCCGGGGTTCTTTGACCGCCGATTTCAGCGCGTGCTATCCTTCCCGCTTCCGACGCGCGACAATCGAGTAGAACGCGCCGCGAGCGGAATGGAATCGGGACGTAGCGCAGCCTGGTAGCGCACTTGCTTGGGGTGCAAGTGGTCGTGGGTTCAAATCCCGCCGTCCCGACCATTCCCGCGGCCGGCATTTCCGCATGCAGGAGAAGCTCGCCATTCTCGACATCCTGGTGACGAACGACGACGGCATCGACGCCCCGGGCATCCGCGCGCTCGCGGAGAAGCTGCGCGAGGTCGGCAGCGTCACCGTCGTCGCTCCCGCCCGGGAGATGAGCGCGGTGAGCCATGCGCTCACCATCCACGAGCCCCTGCGGTTCGAGCACGTCGAGCCTCGGATGTTCAAGGTCGAGGGAACCCCCGCCGACTGCGTCAACCTCGCCGTGGTGAAGCTCTTCCCCAAACCCCCGGACGTCGTCGTCTCGGGGATCAATCGCGGCGCGAACGTCGGCGACGACATCGCTTACTCGGGCACCGTCGCGGGGGCGAGAGAAGCGGCGATGCTCGGCGTCCCTTCGATGGCGGTCTCGCTCGCGAGCAAGGACGGAGCCGCCGACTACTCCCACGCCGCCGCCTTCGCGGCGCAGATCGTTCCCGCCCTCGCGGGAAAGAAGGAGTGGAGCCGCCGGACGTTCCTGAACGTCAACGTGCCCTCCTCGAAGGTCAAGGGGGTCCGCGTCACCAGCCAGGGCCGCCGCGCGTCCTGGACGAAGGTCGAGGAAAAGGTCGACCCCGCCTCCCGCATCTACTACTGGGTCAAGCAGGGCTTCAGCAGCGCGGACCGGGAGTCGTTCTCCGACGTCTCCGCCCTCCGCGACAGCTACATCTCGATTACGCCCCTGCAGTTCGACTTCACGGCCTACAAGTTCCTGGAGGAGCTCGAGTCGTGGGACCTTCGATTCAACGGGGTCCGATAGGAGTCCTTCCCTCGGCCCTCCATTCCGAGGTAGACTAACCCGTTCACCCGCGTTCGCAAGGTCGGGGCGTGGCTCAGCCTGGTAGAGCACCTGGTTCGGGACCAGGGGGTCGGAGGTTCAAATCCTCTCGCCCCGACCAATAAAATCAACTCGGTTGCGGGGAGAGCCCAGCCGATTGAAAGCACTGCCTTCCACCAGAGTACTCGGCTGAGATTCCCGGCTCTCTGTCTCGCCGACAGAATCGGTCCCGCCCTTTCCTGGGTTCTCGAGACGCTGCAGCGACTCCCGCCCGCTTGATAATCCGCGAAGCACAAAAGAGGGGCCGCGCGCCCCCATTCGCCCGGCACCGCCCTTCACCACTCATAGAGACGAAATCGTGCGGTAACGATCCCTTTGTTCTTGTGATCATCTCGGACGCCCGGCCCTCTCGCTAGGGGAGACTCCGTAAAACCAAGGATAGGCACGATGGACGTTTTTCGCCCAAGCTCGGGGAGAGCGTTGGAGGTTGGGGCATGCAGCGACAGCTTGTTTCGAGAGACGAGATTGTGAGATTGATCAACGAGAGAATAGGTCAGCCCCTCTACGGCGGAACCTGTACTCTTCGCGTGGTGTTCTGGCGGCCAAAGCCGAACCGCGACGGATGCAATTGGCTGGAAGGTCGTATCAACGGCATCTACACAGAGGGGGTTCGCCAGGCCGTTATAGAGATACGAGCCATGTACAACCTCGAAGACGAGGAGTAGGCGCGGTAAGTGCCGGGGCGCGCGATCTTCTCCCAGGTGATCTCGGCCTGAAGGTCGAGCTTCGTTCGCTGCGCAACGGACTCCAGATTCGGCATGCTCGCTCCGCTACTCTGGTTCAGCAGAAGACCGCCGGCCCTCGCTCGCCCGGCCCGCCCTTCACCTGGATCCGCCCTACTGGGCCGCGCGCGACGTGCTAAGAGATCATCCGCAAGATCCCCGATAGAGGCGATCGACGCTTTCCCAGAAACTCTGGGAGCGCGCCGTCGCCGAAAGGGTGGGACCTATGGAGCGAGCCCTGGTTTCGAGGGAGGAGCTCGTAAAACTGGTTAATGAACGGATATGGGAGCTCTCGAACGGCGCCTGTACGCTCGGCGGGGTGCTCTGGCTGCCGAATCCAGATCGCGACGGATGCAACTGGATAGAAGGCGCGCATGGAGGTATCTACACGGAGGCGTTCCACCGGGCGCTGGGAGAGATACGGTCCAAGTACAATCTCCTGGTGGCCGAGCCCAGCGCGCGGGCTCCCAGTCCGATAGAAACGAGAGCCCACCCGTGGGTTCGCCTCGGTGCGCGTGCCCTCGGGACTTCCCGCCGGTCGCGCTGAAACCCTCTCGCTTGACAGCAGCGCCCGCAGCGATCCGCATCGCATCTCCGGGATCCACTTGTGCCGCTCGTAGACGCGGGTCGATGCGCGCGGCGATGACCGGCGCGATGAGAATCCAGCGGGCCAACGGATCGGGAACGTCTGAGCGCTCGATCCTAGGGACGTTTCGTTCTCAACTGCCTCCGGACGGCG
>DAISKN010000466.1:0-5871 GCA_036820975.1 Acidobacteriota bacterium
CTACGCGATTGCCGGGAAGCTGCGGGTGCCGCTGGTCCGGGCTTTCTATTTCCCGGTCTCTCCGACCCGCTCGTACCCCCCGGACTTCGTCCCGGCGTGGCTGCCGCTCGGTGAACGCCTCAACCTTCTCACGTATCACGCGCAGCGCCAGGTTCTCTGGCAGATCGCGCGGCCCTGGGTGGCGCGGGCCTGTCGCGAGGTGTTGGGTCTCGAAGGGCTCCCCCTTCTCGAGCCCTTCGGAGACCTGGACCGGCAGCAGCAGCTCCTTCTCTATTGCTACAGCGCGGCGGTCGCGCCCCCGCCGTCGGATTGGGGAGGCTGGATCGAGGTGACGGGCTATTGGTTCCTGGACCGATCGACGGATTGGTCTCCGCCGCCCGAGCTCGCCGCATTCCTGACCGAGGGTCCTCCGCCCCTCTACATCGGGGGCTTCGGACACATGACCAACCGCGACCCGGCCGAGCTGGCGCGAACGGTAGCGCGCGCTCTGGCCTCGACGGGGAGTCGCGCCGTGGTTCTCACGGGGTGGGGCGGTCTCTCCAGGGCGGAGCTGCCGCGGGAGATTCTCGCCGTCGACTGGGTCCCGTTCGACTGGCTCTTTCCACGGGTGGCGGCGGTGGTTCACCACGGGGGCGCGGGCACGACCGCCGCCGGCTTGCGCGCGGGTCGGCCGACGATCATCGTCCCGTTCTTCCTGGATCAGTTCTTCTGGGGCCGACGGGTGTTCGAGCTCGGCGCGGGCCCCCGGCCGATCCCCCGGAAACGGCTCGAGGCAGAGACGCTGGCCGCGGCCATTCGGATCGCGACCACCGATCCCGACATGCGCGCCAGGGCGGCGGCGCTCGGCGCGCGGATTCGGACCGAGGACGGAGTCTCTCGGGCCGTTGCCGCATTCGATCGCCATCTGGCCCGTCCCGGGGAAAGGAGTCTGCCCGGTCGAGCGGGCGCGAGACCGGCATGACGACCACCACCGAAGTCGTCGAGGCGCGCCTCGAGAAGCTGTACCTCGAACTGCTCAAGAAAAGTCTGACCCGGACCATCGCCGCGGAAACCTATTCCGCCGCGGAGCCGTGGTTCGGACTCGTGCGGTGGTTCTTCCTCCCCCTGCAGATGTTTCTCCTGGCGCGCGGTTGGACCGTCGTTCGCCGCCGCCCGGTGGATTCCGGCCTGCGCACCGAGGGAAGAGACTGGCCGGCGGACGCGGAGACCATGATCGGCCTCAGGCGTCTCGACAATATCCAGGTCTGCATCGAGCGTATTCTTCAGGACGACATCCCGGGGGATTTCATCGAGACCGGCGTCTGGCGCGGTGGGGCGACGATCTTCATGCGCGGCGTACTGAAAGCGTACGGCGATACCCGCCGGCTGGTCTGGGTGGCGGACTCGTTCGAGGGTCTGCCAAAGCCGCAGCCCGGGGTCTGGCGCGACGACGAGCGCGGACGCCTCTGGAAGTTCGGAACGACGCTCGCGGTGCCGCTCGCCCAGGTACGCGCGAACTTCGAACGCTACGGTCTGCTGGACGACCAGGTGCGATTCCTCCCCGGTTGGTTCCGGGACACTCTCCCGGCGGCGCCGATCGAGCGGTTGGCGCTGATTCGTCTGGATGGAGACATGTACGAGTCGACTAGGGATGCGCTCGCCGCGCTGTATCCCAAGCTCTCGAAGGGCGGCTATTGCATCATCGACGACTACTACGCTCAAAGCGGTCAACGACAGGCGGTGAACGAGTACCGGAGCGCGAACGGCATCGCCGAGCCCATCGAGAAGATCGACTGGACGGGCGCCTTCTGGCGGAAGACATCGCCCTAGGCTTGCCCTCCCGGTTCGTCCGAACCCATGCGCATTGACATTCTCGCCATCGGCTCCCGCGGCGACGTGCAGCCCTACGTGGCGCTCGGCCTTGGACTCCGATCCGCGGGACACGCCGTTCGCCTCGTCACGCTGGGCGGCTTCGAGGAGCTCGTTCGCGGCCATGGCCTCGGCCATCTCCCGATCGGCGCCAGTCCGGGAGCCATCACCGACGACATCGCGGCGCGCGATTGGATAGAGCGTCGCGACAGCACCCTCGGTTTCCTGCGCGGCTTCGTGCGCGTGGTCCCTCCGCTGATCGAAGCCGGCATCGCGAGCTACTGGCGGGCCTGCGGGGATACCGAAGCCGTCATCGCGTCTCCGATGGGCCTGCTGGTGGGTGTCCACGTCGCCGAGCGACTGCGGGTGCCGCTGATTCGCACGCAGCTCGCACCGCGTCCCGACTGGGCCGGCCGGGGAAGCCTGCTGACGGCGATACGGAGCGATGCGAAGGCGCTCCTCGGGGCTTGTTTCCTATTCGCGATATGGAGCAGGCTTCGCCCCGCCACCAACGCCGCGCGCGGGAAGATCCTCGCGCTGCCGCCCCTCCCGTTGCGGGAGCCGTTCAGCTCCCTGGACAGGAAACGGATCCCGGTACTGGACGCGTACAGCCCGGCCGTCGTGCCCAGGCCTCCGGAGTGGGGGGATTGGATTCACGTGACGGGATACTGGTTCCTGGGGGATCCCCTTGAATGGGAGGCGCCCCGGGAGCTGGTCGATTTCCTGAGCTCCGGATCGCCGCCGGTGTTCGTCGGCTTTGGAAGCACACCCTTTCCGCGGCCCGAAGAAACCGCCGGTCTGGTGGTCCGAGCACTGGCACGCTCCGGCGACCGCGGGGTCCTGGTGGCGGGTGGAAGCGGACTACCCATCGGCCGGCTCTCCGATGGAGTGTTGAGCGTCGTCTCCGTGCCGCATGGCTGGCTGTTCTCCCGGGTGCGAGCGGCCGTGCACCACGGTGGGGCCGGAGTGACCGGAGCCGCGCTTCGCGCAGGCCTTCCGTCCGTCGTGGTACCGGTGTTCGCCGACCAACCCTTCTGGGGACGGAGAGTGTTCGAGCTCGGCGCCGGCCCGCGACCGATCCCGGCCAAAGGGCTGACGGAGGAAGCCCTGGCGAACGCCATTCGGCTCACCTCCGACGAAGAGATGCGCCGTCGGGCGGCCGCCCTGGGCGAGCGAATCCGCGAGGAGGACGGAGTCGCGCGCGCCGTGGAAGCGATCCACCACCATCTCGCTGTGGCGAGCCCGATCTCGAGCGCCGAGGCCTCTTCGTCCAGAATCCCCGGGTCGTGAGGACCGCGATGACCGGCGGAACGACCGACCGGAAGGACTGCGGGCTTCTACCGTTTGGCGAATACCAGCGTCGATGTCACCGTTTCCTTCCCGGCTTCGTCGACGAGAACCACTTGCGACCCAAGGGTCCGCCCATCCCGTGAGACGACGCGGCGGAGAATCCGAACCACTCTCCCTCCTTGCTTCCAGTGCCGCTCGCGCGTCCGCTCGTCGATCTTCTTGAGAATGACCGCGTCGTCCCGTCGAACGCTCCGAGCTCCATTGCCATCCTCGATGACCGTCTCACTGGGATACTCCGCTCCGTCGTAAATCGCGACGTAGCGAGTGACCTGGCGCCGGCCGTCGGGCCACACGATCTCCGAGACGTAGCTCTCCTGGTTTCCATCGATCTGGATCGTCAGCGTCTGGGTCCTCGACTCTCCGCCCGACGCGGCGACGTCGAGCGTCCAGGTTCCGGTGTAGGGATCCTCCGAAGGGGCGGCGATTCCGAGCAGAACCGTCCCTGCCAGAGCGATGATGTTCACGACGTTCTAGGCGCGAGCGTTCCTGGCGATGGCCTCGACGGCCCCGAGCAGCGCATCCACTTGAGCGGCCGTCACCATGACGTGCATCGACGCGCGGTTGACGTCCCAGTCGATCTCCTCGTGGGTCACGTTGCGGATATAGATGTCGTGCCGCTCCCAGAGCATGTCGTTCAATTCCTGCGTGGGAACGCCCCTGATGGTGAAAGACACGAGCGCACAGCTCATCCGGGGGTCGTCGGAAACGTAGAGGTCGACGCCGGAGATGGCCCTGAGACCCCTACGAAGCCTCTCCGCCAGATAGCGGTCGCGAGCTTCGATCGCCTGGGGCGTCAGGTGGTTGTGATAGTCGAGCGACGCATCCATCGCCATCCGCGCGGGCGTGTTGTTCGAGCCGCGGAGCTCGTATTTGGCGGCCCCGGTCGTGTACTCCTCCCAGAACGGCTCCGTGGGAGGCGTACCGTACATGCTGTTCCCGGCGGGCGTGATCGTGAGTATGGCCTCCACCCTCTCGAGCATGTCCTCGCGCACGTGGAAGAAGCCCGTCTGCATCGACGACATCATCCACTTGTGGAACGGCCCGGCGTACATGTCGCAGCCCAGATCGTGGAGATTCAGTTTCATCATGCCCGGCGGCTGCGCCCCGTCGACGAGAGTCATGACGCCCTTCGCTCTCGCCATCTCGCAGATCGCCTTGACGGGAAGGACACCGCCATCGGTGTAGTTGATGTGGCAGAAGCTGAGAAGCTTGGTTCTCGGCGTCAGGGCGGCCTCGAACGCATTCACATAGACGTCCGGGCTCGTCGCCGGGTGGAACTTCCGGTCCGACAGATCGATGACTCTGACTCCGAGACGATCCCGACGGACTCGATGGAGAATCGGGTGAGCGCCGCCCACGTGGTCGTGGTTGGTATAGGCGATCTCGTCGCCGGGATCGAGCGCCGGCCCCCAGGTGCCCATGATCATGCCGTCCGACGTATTGTTCGTTAGCGCGATCTCGTTCTCCTTCGCGCCCACGAAGGCCGCCAGCTTGCGGCGCAGCGCGACGTTGAACTCCGCGTTCGCGACGTTCTTCGTATAGGCGGCGTAGTCGGTATTGATCCCCTCGAGCGCCCTCACCTGGCTGAGATGAACGTAGCGGGGCGACGGGCCCCGGGTACCGGTATTCATGTAGGCGAGCCCGGGACGAAGGAGAAACTCGCCGGCGATCTTCTCCCACGCCCTCTCGTCGCTCGGAGCGGGCGCCGCCGGCAGGCTCGCGAGATCGGGAACCGTGGTCGTGATCTCCGCCGCCTCGGCGAAAGGAGGCCGCCCGGCGGAAGCCAGCGACAGCCCCGCAGCCGCGCCGCCCACGAGGCCGAAGAAGCTCCGGCGAGAGAGACGCTTCAATGCTTCTGGATCTTCCACTCGCGGATCGAAATTGAACCCATCCACCTCGCAGGCCATGATGACTCCTCCTTCGGTCGGCTAGTCTAGTTCCTCGGCGCCCGAAAGTTCATGGGAGCGACAGCCACCGCGACCACGGGTCCAGCCGACACCTCCGAGGTCTCGCCTTGCCGCATTGTGCTTGGCCACTTTCCGTAACCGACCCCGGGTAGGTTTCGGGAGCCGCGGGAGCGGAAGCCTCACCGCGGGCGTCCGTCGAGGGTCTCGAAGGTAGCGGTCGAGGGGGGGCGTTCCCGTTGAAGTCGCGCCGCCACGGCTTCCGCCTCGGCGAAGACCCGGACGAAGTTGAGGCCGGCGAGCTTCTTCAGATCGGCATCCTTCCAGCCGCGGCGGACGAGCTCCGCGATTAGGTGAGGATACCGGCTCACGTCCTCGAGCCCCTCGGGCATGGTGACGCCCGCGAAGTCGCAGCCGAGGCCCACGTGATCGACCCCCGCCACCCGGGCGGCGTACTCGATGTGGTCGGCCACGTCGGCGAGAGTCGCCTTGGGCTTGGGCCCCGCGACCGCCTCGTGCTCCTTCTCGAGCCGCGTCATGTCGGCGATGGCGGTCGTTCCCTGGAGCTTCAGCATGAGCGGCTTTTCCCACTCCATGACCTTCGTCGAGACGAAACCGGGGATGAAGGTGATCATCACGATGCCGCCGTTCTCGCGAAGGCGGCGCAGCACGTCGTCGGGCACGTTGCGGGGGTGGTCGGTCAGTCCCCGCGCGCTCGAGTGAGAAAAGAGGACCGGGGCGTCCGAAACGTCGAGGACCTGGTTCATCA
>DAISKN010000467.1:0-5865 GCA_036820975.1 Acidobacteriota bacterium
GGCCACGAGCTGCAGAGGCTGCGACGCCGGCTGCTCGTCGCCTCGGAGAAGGACTTCAGACCCGTTCACATCGAGCGCGTTCGCGACACCTACCCCATCTACGACCTGCGGTACAAGGAGAGCTTCGCCCTCGCCTCCCGCATGGTGAAGCCGTTCAGAAACCTCAAGCTCCTCGGACGGACGGGCGCCTACTGGTACAACAACTCCGATCACTCCATGAAGATGTCCCTGCACCTCGCGCGGCATCTTCTCGCGGGCGCGCCCATGAAAGAGAAGGAAGCCTTGTTCGAGGTTTGAGCGCGTCCTCGGCCTCAGCGATGCTCCTGAACTCGATCGCCGCACTCGGATTCGCGCATTTCCTTCCGGGGCTCTTCGTTGCCAGGCTCCTCGGCCTCGGCCGTACGAGAGAAGAGAGGCTACTGTTCGCGGCCGTTCTCGGCGGACCGATCGCGGCTCTTCTGTACCTCGCGGTGCTCCTCACCGGGATCGAGACGCTGTTCTGGGTCCCCGCAGGCCTCCTCGGACTCGGAGCGCTCTTGCTCCCCGCGAGAACCCGGCTCAGGTTCGAATGGCCCGGGAAGTCGCTCGCGTGGCTCGGAGCCTTGCTGGTCCTCGTGGTCGTTCCCTACCTCGCGACGACGGGGAGTCTTTACCGCGTCGACGCGTCGGGAGACCTCCTTCTCGATCGGGCCCTTCAGCGGGACACGCTCTTTCATCTCGGCGTCGTGCGCTCGCTCGAGACCAGCTATCCCCCGCGGCTCCTTTCGGTCTCGGGCGAGCCCATCGGATA
Organism: Acidobacteriota bacterium; assembly: GCA_036820975.1. Taxonomy (GTDB): domain Bacteria; phylum Acidobacteriota; class Vicinamibacteria; order Marinacidobacterales; family SMYC01; genus DAISKN01. The sequence continues at coordinate 791 of DAISKN010000467.1, forward strand.
CCACCCGGGCTATCACCTGCAGGTCGCCCTCTGGGCCCGTTTCTTCGGAATCGAGCCCGAGGATGGGCTGGTGCGCCTGGGGGCGGTCTTCCAGATCGCGCTCTACGTTCTGACCGCTTACCTTCTCGCGCGGAGGCTCACCGGGCGCGAGTCGACCCGGGTGCTGTCGGCTGTCCTGGTTCTCGCGTCGGGCTTCGGCTTCGCCTTCTTCTTCCGCCCCTCCGTCGACTGGTGGAGCCTCACCTTCATGGACTGGGCGCTGGTCTCGATCTTCCTCGCGAACCCGCTCCTTCCGGCGCTTCCTCTCCTCTTCGTCGGGCTCGCTCTTCTCCACGACTATCAGGAGTCGGGCGCCCGGGGGAGCCTCGCGGCCGGAGTGGGAGCGCTCTCGTTCCTCTTCCTGGTGAAGATGTTTCTCGGCGCCCAGGCGCTCGCGGCGCTGGGGCTCGCGGCGTTCTCGACGCGAGGAGAGCGCCGCGCGGCCACCTCCTTCGCCGCCCTCGCTCTCGCCTCGGCGCCTCTCGTTTGGAACACCTTCGCCGCCGCCGCGGGGTCCAACACCGCGGTCGGCCTTCGCCCTCTCGAGATCGTTCGCTACTCGATGGAGAAGATCGACTGGCGCGCCGCCGTGGACGCGCTCGCCCGCGTGGGAAGCTTCGCCGTGCCGGAGGCGGGCGTTCTGCTGGTCGCCGCGGCGTCGCTCCTCTGGCTCGCGGGGTTTCTCGGTATCCGCCTCCTGGCACTCCCGATCGTCGTCCGCGATCTCGCCTCGCGCTCGTTTCTCCCCTCGGTCCTCGCCTGGTTCGCGACGATTGGATTCCCCCTGTCGCTCTTCCTCCGGATCGCGCCCGCCGAGGCGCAGGGACTCTCCCGACTCGAAGCTCTGAACGACGCCGGCTGGTTCGCGACCGCGAGCGGGATCGTCCTCTGGTTCGCCACGGCGAGGGCGCTTTCGGCTCGAAGCCCCCGGGTCGCCGTGCTCGCCGTTCTGCTGCTCGCGCTCCCGGCGACGGCCCAGCATTTTTTCTACGCGGCCTCTCTCGGAGTCGATCGGATCGGACGAGCCCGGGTCCTGGCGGCGTTCGAGGCGGAGCGAATTTCTTCGCCTTCGAGCGTCTGGGTGGAACCTCCGGATCGCGTTCGCCCCTCGCTTCTTGCCTACTTCGCGGGGAGGGCTTCGGTCTACGACTCCTACGTCGGCTACGACTACATGTTCGTCGGCCGCGAGGAGGTCGACTACCGCCGGCACGCTTTGTCTCAGTTCTGGTCCTCGGCCGATCCTGCGTACCAGGCGTGGTTTCTCAAGCGATTCCGCGTAGATTTCGTGTGGCGCGAGGGCCGCGAGCTGCCCGACTCCTCGCGCGATCTTTTCGAGTCCCTCTTCGAAAGCGGAGACGTGGAGCTCATGAAGGTGAGGAGCGACGGTGTGGGGCGGGCTCTGACCCTCGAGATCTCGACGCCGGATTCGATCCCGATGGGTGGGCGCGGGCAAACCTACTTCGGATCCGGCTGGCAGAGGCCCGAAGGGAGCTCGGCGCATCGAGTGCTGCCGCCCGGCCGGGCGAAGCTCTATCTGCCTCTCGAGCACGCGATCGTCCTCGAGCTCACGATCGACTCACCGGGAGAGCGGGGCGAGCTCTCGGTGAACGGCGCGGCTCCGGTTCCCGAGGAGGGCCTCGGCCTTCGCTTCGATATCGCTCCGCGAGGCGGGCGTGGTCTCCAGGCGATCGACGTCGAGTGGCGCGGCTCGTCGCCCCTGGTCGTGAGCGCCATTCGGACGGCCGTGGTACGTTAGCCCTCGTGAAGACCCCGTTCGGCGACCTCGCGATCGCGGATGCCCACGTCCACTTCTTCTCGCACAATTTCTTCCGGACCCTGGCGGCGAGCCTGAAGTCTCCCGAGGTCCTGAAGGAGAAGCTTCCCTTCGAGTTCCCGCCCGAGGATCCGACGGCGCTCGCCACCCGCTGGACCACCGAGCTCGATAAGCACGGAGTCGCGCGATCGGTCCTCATCGCGAGCGTCCCCGGAGACGAAGAATCGGTCGCCGCCGCGGCGCGGGCATACCCCGAGCGGTTCATCCCTTACTTCATGCTGAACCCGCGCGCTCCGGACGCTCTCGAGCGCGCGAAGCGCGCGTTCCGGGAGCTCGGCCTTCGGGGGGTGTGCCTCTTTCCCGCGATGCATCATTTCCACCTCTGGGAGAAGGAGCTCCGCCCCATCCTCGAGGTGGTCGCGGAGCACCGGGGGATCGCTTTCGTCCATTGCGGGATACTGAAAGTGGGCGTACGCGACAAACTGGGGCTCCCGAGCCCGTTCGACATTCGCTTCGCGAATCCGCTCGACGTGGCGGGCGTCGCGAGGTCGTTCGAGAGTGTTTCCTTCGTGCTCCCGCACTTCGGCTGCGGCTTCTTCCGGGAGCTCCTGCTGGTGGCGAGCGAATGCGGTAACGTGCATACCGACACCTCGAGCTCGAACTCGTGGATGGAGAAGCTTCCCGAGCCGATGACTTTGAAGCGGGTGTTCGAGAGAGCTCTCGCGGTGCTGGGCCCGGAGAGGATCCTCTACGGCTCCGATTCGAGCTTCTTTCCTCGAGGTTTTCTGCGGGATCACCTGGAGGGCCAGTTGAAGATTCTGTCGGAGGTCGGCGTGAGCCCGGCGCAAGCCGCGGGGATCTTCGGGGGGAACCTGAGTCGCCTGGCTAAGCCCGGGTAGAGGACTTCAGCACCTGCATCGCGTTCTGCACGCGATCGAGGTGGAACTTCTTCAGCACTTCCGTCAGGCGCGGATGCTCGACGGTGAGCTCGGTCAGGACTTCCCGGTCGATGCGCAGGATCTCGGAGTCCTCGGTGGTGACCGCGGTCGCCGTGCGGGGAACGCCGGTCAGAAACGAGACCTCACCGAAGAATTCGTTGGGTCCGATTCTGCCGAGGCTGACGGCTCCCTCGCGCCGGATCTCGACCCCGCCCTTCTTCACCAGGAAGAGGGCGCCGTCCGTCGCCCCTTGCTGCGCGACCTCGATCCCCGCGGGAACCTGAAGGAACTCGAACTTCGACGCGAGCCGCTGGCGTTCTCCCGCGTCCATGAACTCGAAGAGCGGGCTCTCCGCCAGGACCCTTGCCAGGACGCGCCGGTGGTACATGCGGTCGAGGACCGTTCCCACCCGCGGGTGCCTCTCGACGACACCCTGCATCGTCTCGTAGCCGAGCTCCAGGATCTCGCTTTCCTCGGCGGCTACTACCGTCGCGTTCCTGGGCTCTCCCGTGAGGAACGCGAACTCCCCGAGGCACTGTCCCGCTCCCGCGGTGTCGAGCTTCTTCCCGTCGTTCCGGATCTCGAGCGTCCCGCTCACGACGAAGCAGAGCGAGCGATTGCGGTCGCCTTTCTCGAAGACCGTGGCCCCCTTGCTCAGGAACCGCCGCTTCAGCCCGGACGCCGCGCTCTGGAGCTCTTCCGGGCCGAGGTCGGAGAGAAGGGGAATGCCGGCCAGTGCGCCCGACTCCGCGGGAGAATCCGGCTCTTTCTCCATCGCCTCCGCTTTGCCCTGCTCCCGCTGTTCGTCGCGAAGCCGGGCGGCGTTCACCTTGGCGACGTACGAGAGGGGATTCTCGAACGTGGGGTCGAGCTCGAGAATCTTCACGCCGGCGGAGATCGCCGCGAGAACGTTTCCCGAGGCGGCGAGAAGCTCCTGGAGGGCGAAGTACGTCGAGATTGCCTCGTCGCGGCGTCCGGCCGCGGCGAGCCATTCGCCGAGCCGGACCCGGAGGCGCGCCGATTTCGGCTGGGACTCGACCAGGGCCTTCAGCGCGGAGAGAGCTTCCTTCGTTTTTCCCGACTGGTAGACCGCCTGGATCCTGTCGAGATCGTCTCCGGCCCGCGGCGGCGCGGGAGATCGCCTTCCGGTCTTGAGCATGTGCTTGTAGGAAACAGGATCGCAACGGGGGAAGACGTTGTCAACGTGTTATCTCGACTCAGGCATACGCCGGTCGGATCCCCAACCGGTCGCGATCGCGAACAGCATGACCGCGAGAAGGCCGAAGGAGTGGAAGTTCGAGATCCCGACGGCGAACGGGCCGAGGCGCGGCATTCCGAACTCCGCCCCCGACGCGCTCGTCGACGCCGCGAGAATCGTCGGGATCATGTAGGGCAGGACGAAGGGGAACACGCAGACGGTGATGTCCATGAGGTTCGCCCTTCGATAGCGCGAGACCCCGAACTTGTCGCCGGCGCGGCGAGCGAAGCTTCCCACCGTTAGGATCGCGACCACGCTGTGCGTGGTGAGCAGCACCGCGGCCGTGGTCACCGAGACGATACCCATCTCCGCGCCGCGAGCCGAGCGGATCCAGCCCGACGCGGCCTCGACCATCCGGTCGAGGACCCCCGAGGCTTCGAGCGGACCCACGAGTCCCATGAGCAGGAGCGTGAAGATGGAAGCCCCGATCCCGCGCTCCATTCCCTCGACGAGGAACCCTCGGGCCCCGAAGCTCGCGGCGTCCACATGGAGGAGATCCGAGGGGCGCAGGAGACCGAAAGCGAGACCGAGAGCGATCGCGAGCGCGATTCCGCCGAGAAGCCCCTCGAGCAGGCTCCGGCTTCTCAGAAGCAGAGCGATGACCGCAGCGGGGACGAGGAGCATCACGAGCCCCCGGTAGCTTCCGGAGACGGTGGGCTCGGTCGCGACCGCCCCCGCGGCCGATCCCAGGGCGACGTACAGGGAGAGCGCGAGGGCCGCGGCGACCAGCGCGTACCCGAGACGGCTGCGCACCACTCCCGCGATGTCGGCTTCCTGGGTGAAGGCGGACGCGATGGTCGTATCGGAGATGGGCGATATGTTGTCCCCGAACGTCGCGCCCCCGAGGATCGCTCCCATCAGGATCTCCGGCACCGCTCCGAGGGCGCCCCCCGCGGGGTAGAGGAGCGGGCCGCAAACCAGGACGGTGCCCAGGCTCGTACCCGTCGCCGTCGATACCACGCAGCAGACGAGAAACGCCGCGGCGACGTATCCGCCTCCGCCGAGGCCGGCGTCGCTCGCGATCTGGATCAGCGCCTCGACGAACCCCGTCTCCTGCAGGAGACGC
>DAISKN010000468.1:0-5854 GCA_036820975.1 Acidobacteriota bacterium
CCCAAGTTTTTCTCCTGCCACAATCACCCCCTCTTTTTCAGGGTCAAAACCGTATTCAGCTTTGCACCGGGAAAGGAATGCGCCCCATTTTTTTTCATCCCACTCTTGTTGAATTTCTGCGGGAGAATTTATCCACACCAATAGATCACGCGGTATATCCTCAACCATAAATTTGTCAAAATCTTCCGCCTCAAGCCGTTTTCCGATAAGTCGTGTCAGCGGTGCAGCAGCAAATCGGGCTAATGCGCCGAGCATCGACCGCCTGGCTCGCGAGGGGTTCTTCGAACGGTTGTTCGGCCCTTCGGTTCGAGCCGAGCAGGAAAGAAAAGCCCCGCTGGCCTTCGGGCGCTGATCCGGTGCCGAAGCTCGTCGTCGACCGCGTATCGAAGGGCTACCGGCTCGAACGCGAAGGTCGAGACGTCCTCGCGTTCGAAGAGGTTTCGCTCGCCGTCGAGGAGGGTGAGTTCGTGGCCATCGTCGGCCCGAGCGGCTGCGGGAAGACGTCGCTTCTCAACGTCGTCGCGGGACTCCTCCCTTTCGAGGGGGGGAGTGTCGCTATCGACGGCCGTCCGGTCGCCGGACCCGGCACCGATCGCGCGGTGGTGTTCCAGCATCCGAGCCTGCTCCCGTGGCGCACCGTGTCGGGAAACGTGAGATACGGGATGGAGATGCAGCGCCGCTTCGATCGGGAGACGATGCGGGAACGCGTCGAACGCTTCGTGAAGCTCGTCGGTCTCGACGGATTCCAGCGCCGTTATCCTTCCGAGCTCTCGGGCGGAATGCAGCAGCGCGTCAACCTCGCCCGGGCGCTCGCCTGCGACCCGGCGGTGCTCCTGATGGACGAGCCCTTCGCCGCGCTCGATGCTCAGACGCGCGAGATCATGCAGTCCGAGCTCCTCAAGATCTGGGCGGAGTCGCGGAAGACCGTTCTCTTCATCACCCATCAGATCAACGAAGCCCTCTATCTCGCCGACCGCGTCGTCGTGCTCGGCGCCCGTCCCGGACGGGTGAAGGCGGTCTTCGACGTCCCCTTCGGGCGCCCGCGGCTGCTTGCGTTGAAGCGAGACCCCCGCTTTCTCGAGCTCGAGGATCCGATCTGGCGGCTGCTCGAAGTCGAGGCGCTCGCGTGAGCTTCTTCAAGAAGCACGAGGCGGCGCTCCTCGGCGGAGCCTCGGTCCTCGCCCTCGTCGGCATCTGGGAGGCGGCGTGGCGGGCCGGCTGGATCTCCGCCCTGTTCTTCAGCGGACCCTCGGCCATCGCCGCGCGGTTCCGGGAGGACTGGACCCACGGCACGCTCCTCACGGACATGGCTTACAGCGGACGGAACTTCGCTCTCGGGTTCACGCTCGCGACGTTGAGCGGAGTCGTCCTCGGCGTCCTTCTCGGCTGGTACCGGCGCTTGCGTCTGCTCGTGGACCCCTTCGTAAACGCGCTCTACGCCACGCCCCGGATCGCGATGGTCCCGCTCATCATCCTCTGGTTCGGAATCGGCATCTGGTCGAAGGTGTTCGTGGTGTTCCTCTCGGCGTTCTTTCCGATCCTGGTCAACACCATCGCCGGGGTGAAGGCGCTCGACGCCGACCTGCTCCGCGCCGCCCGATCGTTCTGTGCCTCCGACCGACAGATCTTCACCACCGTTGCCGTTCCGGGATCGGTTCCGTTCATCCTGACGGGGGTCCGCCAGGGCGTGGCGCACGGACTCATCGGGGTCGTCGTCGGCGAGATGTTCGCGGGAAGCCAGGGGATCGGTTTCATGATCGCCTACGGCGGGCAGACGTTCGCGACGGACACGCTCTTCGTCGGCGTCGCCATCATCGCCTTCGCGGGAATCCTTCTCACCTGGATAGCGGAGCTCCTTCAGCGGCGATTCTCCCGGTGGCGTCCTTCGAGGTGACGTGATGGCGGAGATCGTACTCGGTATCGCGACGTCTCACGGGCCGATGCTCTCGACCCCCCCGGATCAATGGGGTCTTCGGGCGGAAGCCGACCGCCACAACCGGCAGCACGCCTTTCGAGGGAAGACGTACGACTTCGAAGGGCTCCTCCGCGAGCGCGGGCCGTCCTTCGAGAAAGAGATTGGCCCCGACGTCCGGCGCTCCCGGCACGCGCAGTGTCAGCGCGCGCTCGATGCGCTCGCGGAAAAGGTCGCTGCCATCGCGCCGGACGTCGCCATCGTCGTGGGAAACGACCAGCGCGAGATCTTCGACGAAGACCTGACGCCGGCGATCACACTCTACCGGGGCGGGCGGATCGAGAACGTTCCTTCGACTCCCGAAGAGCGCGCGCGCATGAGCCCGGGTATCGCCATCGCGGAGGCGGGTCATTGTCCGGAGGATGGCGCCTCCTATGAAGGCGCCCCCGAGCTCGCCTCTCACCTGATTCGCTCTCTCGTCGGTGAGGAGTTCGACGTGGCGCAGGCGTCGTCCCTGGGAGAACGAGGGATTCCGCACGCGTACGGGTTCGTCTATCGGCGCATCCTGAGAGACGCTCCGCCGCCGAGCGTTCCCGTAATCCTGAACGTGGGTTACGCGGAGAACCGGCCGACTCTCCGGCGATGCCTCGCGCTCGGCCGCGCTCTGGGCCGAGCAGTCTCCGCATGGAGAGGTCCGGAGCGCGTGGCCCTCATCGCTTCAGGCGGGCTGACGCACTTCGTGATCGACGAAGAGCTCGACCGCACCGTTCTCGGGGCGATGGAGGGCGGGGACGAGGGCGTTCTCGCGGCACTGCCGGAAGATCTCTTCCAGTCGGGAACGGCGGAGATAAAGAACTGGCTTCCGGTCGCAGCCGCGATGAACGCCCTGGGCGGTCGATTCCACCTCGTGGACTACGTTCCCTGCTATCGTTCGGAAGCCGGCACGGGAAACGCGATGGGCTTCGCGTACTGGGAATGAAACGGCCTTCGATCGCCCTCGGTGGGGACACCCCTCACCTGGAGGTGGGGAGAGTCCCCCCTTTGAACTATATGTATCAAGTATGCATACTAATATGCATGAGAACCACGCTCCACATTGACGACGATCTCTTGAAACGGGCCCGGCGGTTGACTGGAGTCGAGGAGAAGACCGCGCTCGTTCGGCTCGGGCTCGAGGCGTTGATCGCCCTCGAGAGCGCTCGCCGGTTGGCGCGTCTTGGAGGGAGCGAGAAGAGACTCGAACCCATTCCCCGCCGCCGCACGCGCACCGCATGATCCTCGTCGATACGTCCGTCTGGGTCGACCATTTGCGCAAGGGTGAGAAGGAGCTCGAGAGCCTGCTCGACGATGGCCTCGTGCTTTCCCATCCATTCGTGATTGGTGAGCTCGCATGCGGAAACCTGAAGAACCGGGACGAGATCCTGTCCCTGCTCGATGCACTACCAAAAACCGGCGTGGCCAGTCACGAGGAGGTGCTGCACCTGGTCGCGGATCGGAAGCTCTACGGCAAGGGACTGGGCTTCATCGATGTGCATCTCCTCGCCGCGGCGGTGTTGTCGCAAAGCTCGCTTTGGACGAGGGACAGGAAACTGGCATCGGCAGCGCGCGATCTAGGCGCGGGGCGGTGACTCCAGGACCGCGCGGGTGGAGCCGGTCCGACCTCAGACTGCCCGCGGCTCACGCGCCCACTGCCGACTCGAGCTCGCGGCGAATCTCCCTCAGCTCTTCGTCCGTCGATACCTCTTCGCGCAGCCTTCTCCCGCACCGTCCGTACCAGTAGCGCGCGTTTCCGAGGTCGCCTTCCATCCGATGGACCACGGCGTGGATCCAGTTCGCGGTCCTGTCGCCCTCGTGCTCCTGGGCGATCCGGTGGGCGCTTTCCCGGTCTCCCGCGAGCGCGAGGTCGACCGCCTCGATGAGTTTCGCGATCGGTCGCGTCATCGAGTCGATTCTAACGCCAAGGGCGAGGCACCGGCGCGTATCGAACAGCGGAGCCTGGTCGCGTCATCGAGGTCGCGTGTTATAAGACGGTAGAATCATGACCGAAACCGAACGCCTGGCTCGGCTCGACTCCTGCGCCCTGTCCGACGCTCTCGACCGGCTGCGCCTCTCGGGGGTCATCTCATGAATAAAAAAATCGACCGGCGCCCACAAGATCGCCGGGCGCGTCGTAACGGTGAAGCTCGTGGCCGCCGGGGGCCGGGCGTCGAATCAGCACCTCGCGACCGCTGCCATCGAAGCTTCGGGACCGGGCGATGTCCTCGTCATCGAGCACCGCTCCCGGGAAGACTGCGCGGGATGGGGAGGCATCCTCTCTCGCGCGGCCCGAGCCCGGCGAATCGAGGGGACGGTCGTCGACGGTGCGGTTCGAGACGTTGACGAGAGCCGGGAGATCGGCTATCCGGTTTTCGCGCGCGGAGCGGTTCCCACCACGGCAAGAGGCCGCGTCGTCGAGGAAGGCTGGAACCTCCCTGTCGACATCGGCGGAGTCACGGTCCATCCCGGGGATTTCCTCGTCGCCGACGGAAGCGGTGTGGTGCTCGTCGCGAAGTCGAGACTCGAAGAGGTGCTCGCCGCCGCCGAGGAGATCGCGGCGCGGGAGCGGGCGATGGCCGAAGCCGTCGAATCGGGAAAGCCCGTGAGCCGGGTCATGGGCGGCGAGTACGAGGCCATGCTGGGAGGCGGGCGCGATGGAAAAACCTGATGCGATTACCGGGCTCTCGACCACTACCGTCAGCGATGCCCTGGACCGACTCGGCATCCCCGGGCAGTGTCTCGGCATCAAGCCTCTCGATCACGGGTTCCGCCTCTGCGGCCGGGCGTTCACGATGCGGATGTTGCCGGTATCCGTCGAAGGCGGCACCGTGGGCGACTACATCGACGACGTGCCGAAGGGGGACATCGTCGTCATCGACAACGCCGGGCGCGCGGACATGACGGTCTGGGGCGACATCCTCACGTTCGTTGCCTCGAAGCGCGGTATCGGAGGGACCGTCATCGACGGCATGTGCCGCGACGTCGGCAGAAGCCTCGAGCTTCGATACCCGGTCTTCAGTCGAGGCTGGTCCATGCGCACCGGGAAGGACCGGGTCCAGCTCGACGCGCTGAACGTGACGGTCTCGATCGGGGGCGCGCGGGTGAGCCCGGGGGATCTCGTCCTCGGCGATGCCGACGGGGTCGTGGTCCTGCCGAAGGAAAAAGAAGACGAGGTGCTCGCGCACGCGGAAGCCATCGACGAAGCGGAGAGCCGGATCCGCGAGGCGGTCGAAGGCGGCATGCGGCTCGACGAAGCGCGCAAGAAGTACAAATACTTCAAGCTCCAGAGCCGGAGCTCCTGACATGGACCGCGAGCTCGTTCGCGAAGCCGCGAGGCTCGGAGCGGCGACGCTCCACGAAGCCTCGGGCCAGAGAGGCGCCCTTCCCTCGGCCATCAAACCGATCACCTCGACGATGCGCGTCGCCGGCCCGGCGTTCCCCGTCGCGACCGCCCCGGGAAACAACCTCTGGATCCATCGTGCACTCCCCGCCGCGGCGCCGGGGGACGTCCTCGTCGTCGTGACGTCGGGACACTACGAAGCCGGGTACTGGGGCGACATCATGACGGTCGCCGCCCTCGAGCGCGAGATCGCGGGCCTCGTCATCGACGGCTGCGTCCGGGACTCGGAAGCGATCGCCCGCCTCCACTTCCCGGTCTTCGCGCGGGGCCTTTCGATTCGAGGGACGGAAAAAGACGCGGCCGCCCCCGGCTCGCTGCAGAAGCCCATCAGGCTCGGCGACGCGACCGTCCATCCGGGAGACCTCGTCGTGGGAGACGCCGACGGCGTGGTCGTGATCTCCCGAGCGAACGCGGCCGACGTCGTCACGAAAGCGAAGGAGCGCGAGAGACGCGAGGCCGAGATTGTCGAGCGCCTCCGGAAGGGCGAGACGACTCTCGAGATTTAC
>DAISKN010000469.1:0-5836 GCA_036820975.1 Acidobacteriota bacterium
GGCCCCGGGCATGGAGACGAAGACGTCGAACATCGGCACCACGATCTGGGGCTCCTCTTCCCTAGGCAGCTGCCACAGGGTGAAGAGACCGAGGAGCACGGCGGCGACGAGAAAGAGCGGAGTCAGCTTGGAGTCGATGAACGCACCGGCGATCTTTCCGGCGGGACCGAGTCTCGTGTCATTCATGGTTGTGCCGCGACCCGAATTCCTTCCTCGGCGATCTGCTGCGCCTGGACCACCACGGCATCGCCGGGGTTGAGCCCCGAGAGGACTTCGAGGAAACCCTCCCGGGCCCGACCCAGAGTGACGAGCCGGAGCCGGGCCCGCTCGCCCTCGACCACGTACACCAGCTCGAGCTGACCCCGGCGCATCACGGCGGAGTCCGGAACCAGCATGCGTTGCGTCTCTCCCGCGCGGAGCTCGACGCGGACGAATCTCCCCGGCGCGAAGCGTTCGGAGTCGGCTACCTCGGGGAGGTCGACCTTCACCAGGAAGGCCCGGCTCATCGGGTCGACGGCGGGAGAGACCTCGCTCACCCGACCCTTCAGCCTCTCGCTGCCGGCGACCGCGACCGTGGCTTCGTCTCCTACGTGGACGCTCCCCGCCTGGGATTCGTCGACGAAGACCTCCGCCCTCAGGGCTCCCGCCTGCTCCAGAACGAGAAGGGGTGCCCCCGGCGCCGCCAGGTTCCCCACGTCCACCTGCCGCTCGATGACGCGGCCGTCGAAGGGGGCCTCGATCCGGGTGTAGCCCCAGAACGCCTCGGCCGACGCGATCTCGGCGCGAGCGCGCTCGATGCTGGATCGCGATCCTCCGAGCCTCGCCTTCGCCATGGCGAGATCGGCCCGGGCCGAGAGAGCCCGGCTCTCCACCTCGTCCATCTCCTGCGCGGTGACCGCGCGCTTCCCTTCGAGCTCCTGGTAGCGCCGCAGCGTGGACTCCGCGACATCGGCGCGGGCGCTCGCCGCCTGAAGCCCCGCGCTGGTTTCCCGTTCGGCGTCCTCCGCCTCCTTCAGCGCCGCCTTCGCCCCACCGAGACGGGCTTCGAGGTCCTGGCCCTCGAGCACCGCGAGCGTCTGGCCGCGCTTCACGCGATCTCCGGCGCTCACGAGCATCTCGCGCACGTGGCCCGGAATCTTGCTCGTCACCACGGCCGTCTGACTCACCCGCAGAGTGCCGCTCGCCTCGTAGAGCGAATCCCCCGTTGCGCGCTCGACGACCTGGACCTCGACCGCCACGGGAGGTGCTTCGGTCACGCCTTCGTTCTCACCGCCCCCGCAGGAGACGGCCGCGAGCGCCGTCCCGGCGAGCAAGAGCAACGCAGCAAGTTCTTTCATCACGGTAGAATCGCCTCCGAATCTCGTTCGAGCGTTCCCGTCGCCAGCTCGAGCGCCGCAGCCGCGAGCCGGGCCTCGAGGACCGCGCCCAGATGGTGCACCTCCGACTGGAGGAGGGCGTTGTGGCTTCGCAGAAGCTCGGTCACGTTCGCGAGCCCGCCTTCGTACCTCGCCTGGGTGATGCGGTGGCTTTCGCGCGCCTGGCCCACGGCCTGTTCCGCGACCCCGAGGCGCTCACTCGCCGCGTCGCGCTCGAGAAACGCGCGGCGGACTTCGAGCCGGACACGGTTCTCGACTTCCTTTTCCCGGGCACGCGTCTCCCTCAGCGAGGCTTCGGCCTCGCGGACCCGGGCGCGATCGCCGAGCCCGTTGAAGAGGTTCATGCGGAGCGACAGCCCCAGCATCCAATTCGTCCCACCGGGGCCGGTGAAGCTCTCGCGATCGGATTCCCAGCCCGCTTGAAGATCGACGGTGGGAAAATACGTGGAGCGCGCCTGGCGATGACCGATCGAAGCGGACTCGAGCTGGAGCCTCGCCTGGCGCACCTCCGGGCTCTCCGTAAGCGACAGGTCCTCGAGCGCCTGGAGCTCCTTCGGCTGTTGCGCCTCGCCGGGAGTGAGTGGCGTCAAGAGCGAGAGCCTGCGATCGAGCGGCTCGCCGAGCCTGTCGTTCAACTCGGCGCGCTGGATCTCGACGAGGTTCGACGCCGCGATGCGCTGCTCCCGGAGATGAGCGCCGTGCACCTGGATCGAGAGGAGGTCGGCCTCCGTGGCCAGTCCCGAATCGAACAGGGCTCTGGCGCGGCGGATATCCTCCTCCGCCACCGCGACGGCGTCTTCCATGACCTCGAGGTTCCGCTCCGCCACCTGCACGCCGTAGTACGCCTGGACCACGGCGAAGATGACGTTCATCTCCGTCTTGCGGCGGCCCTCTTCGGTCGCATCGCGTCCGAGACGGGCTCCCGACAGCGCCAGGCGGTTCGTCCCTCCGGCAAAGAGCGTCTGCCTGACGGCGAAACTGGACTGAAAGTTGTTGAGCGCGTCCGGGCTGTTGAGCTTCTCGACGTTGAAGTTGTCCTCGGTGAAGCGTCCCTGGTTCAGCAGCGTGCCGAACACGAAGACCGGATTGTCGCTCCGGTGGAAGGACTCGATGTAGTCCAGCCGAGGGAGGAAAGTGGAGATAGCCCCGTCGATTCTCGCCTCCGCGGCGTCCGCGGCGGCCGTGGCGGCCGTCATCGCCGGATTCTTCTCGAGGGCGAGAGCGATCGCGGCCTCGAGCGAGATGGGCGCGTCGTCCTGGGGCGGGCCTGGGGCCGCCATCGCCAACGTGAGAAGCAGAGCCGGAGAAATCATGATTCCTTCGACTACTCGCGCTCGGGAACGGGATGGTTCTTGCGCATCTCCGCCTGTCCGTTCGCGAGGAACCGGCTCACCACCTCGGCGTGGCTCTTGATGAGCTTGGCGACGTAGGGATCCGCGGAAGTTTCGCGAACGCGAAGGCCTCCCTCGGTGTCCACCATCGTCATCTCGATCTTGTCCGCGTGGCGGAAGATCTCGGCGAAGAGCGGGTCGCGAGCGTGGATGGGACGGCCCTCTTCGAGGCGGCCGTACATGGAGCGTACGTGCTCGCGGAGCTTGCCCGCGATCTCCGGGTCGTCGGATTCGGTCAGCGTCTCCACTCCGTCGGGAAGCTCCTCGACGCTGCGCCGGATCTCGTCGCGGTGATCCAGGAGGAAATGAAACAGCGCCATGTCTTCCTGATGGGCGGAATCCCCCGCCATTCCCCGGTGCGGCCCCTGCCCCTGCCCCTGCTGGCCTCGGCAACAAGACCCGCACCCCTTCTGAGGTGGCTGACTCCAGGCAAACGCCGAAGCCAGGAAGAACGCCCCGGCGGCCATCGTGAACCCTCTGTGCTTCATGGTTTCGCTCCTTCCAAGGGTTGGAGACAAAAATCCTTCCAAGGATTCGCGGCTCAGGAAGGCGTGAGATCGGGCGCTAAGTCGTATAGCTGCTGTAGCTTGGAGCGTAGTCGGGCCGTTACTGCTTGGGAGCTTCCGCCCACATCCAGCCGCGGAGATCACCGACTCCGAAGCCTATGGCCTGATCCTGCGGATAGGCGGCGGCAATATTCTCCAGGGCGAGCGGATCGAGCGCCTCTTCGCCGCCATGGCAGCTCCCGCACATCTCGATGGCGCCGATGGGACGGAGAACGCCGACCCGATCCCCCAGGTCGGCGACGTAGGATTGCGCGTCGGCGGCCTTCTTCCCCGCGTGCGCCTCCACGATTTCGCGAGTCCAGCTCCTGGGAGCGTTCGCGGGATTTCGAAGACGGTGGCTCGTGCGGCCGAGGGCGACTCCCTGCTCCCGAGCGGCGCTCGCGGTGATCTCCTGGGCGACGTCGCGGCACACGAAGACGGCGCCCGCGGCGCCGCTGCGGGAAACCTCCGTGGTCAGGGTCTCGAGAAGCTTCGTGCGCAGGACCAGGAGCGCGGCGTCAGCGCGCTCGACCTGGGCCGCGAGCTCCGGCGGAGCTTCCTTTTCCGGATAGATACGGGGCTCGTCCGTCGGCGCCGGCCGGCATGCGGCGACAGCGAGGCAGGCCATCCACAGGATAACTCTCACCACAACCTCCCTGGGTTCCCTCCCCCTTCGGTCGAGATCAACGACAGGTCTCGCTGCCGAGCGAGCACACGACTGATTATCGCGCATCTCCATCCGGCATTTTCGGTTCAGCGCCCAGCCGTCCTCGCCAGGCAATGGCCGCGATCGTACCCCACACCAGCGTTCGCAAGGTCATGGCGACCACCGTGCGTTGCTCGTAGGCGCCGCCGGAATGGACGTGCGCGCCAAAAGCCGCAAAGGTGATTGCCGTCGCGACGGCGATGGCCGCCGCCAGCCACACCGCCCAACGCTGTTGCAGCCACAACCCGACTCCCGCGACGACGTAGGCGAAACCCGCCACGAAGTTGAACCACAGCACGAAAGGCACATAGTTCCCGGCCGCCTCGACCGCCGCCTCGTCGCCACTCAAGGTCATGCCGCCCTCCTTGATGGTCAAAAGGCCGAACAGCACGGCCACGACCGCGATGGCCCGCGGCCAGAACTTCTTCCTCGTTGCGATGGAGCCCATAGGCGGCTG
Organism: Acidobacteriota bacterium; assembly: GCA_036820975.1. GTDB lineage: Bacteria > Acidobacteriota > Vicinamibacteria > Marinacidobacterales > SMYC01 > DAISKN01. The sequence goes on from DAISKN010000469.1 coordinate 4,476, forward strand.
GTCACCCGCCAGGCGCGGGAACTTCTGCCTCACAGACCGTCCGTCGTTCGACATCCGCGATCGTCGCAGCGGAGCCCGAGGCTCATCCCCTGGAGCAGGTTGCCGCTCGCGTTTCTTCCCGAGAGGGAGACCTCGAGGATCTGGCCGTCGTCCCGAATCTCCGCTAGACCGAATTGCTGGATCGCGACGAGACCCAAGAGGATCCGGCGCCCCGCGATGCCGTGGCTGTAGGGTCCCCCCTTGGGACGCGCGTAGCGATCGAGGGGCGCGGCATGCATGACGGGAAACCCCTTCTCACCCGCCGCGCCGTTGGTGGCGAAGTTCGAGTGGGTGCCGTCGTCGATCGCCACCATGTGGCCGTCTCCGCTCAGCATGAGCAGACGCCCGGCCATCCCCGCCTCGACGATCCGATCGGCGATGTGGCGGCGCTCCCAGTCGTAGCGTCCCCATCCGTGGCCGCTCCCTGGCTCCGCGATCCAGGGGACGGGATTGACCCATACGACGAGAGCGTAGCGACCGCGGGAGGCCTGGATCTCGCCGAGAAGCCACTCCCTCTGAGCCACGCCGAGCATGGTCTTCTCCGGACCGTCCGGCGCATCATCGGGCACGCGGTTCGACCTGACGTCGGTCAGAAGAAATCGGATCCGGCCGACGGTGAAAGCCTGGCGAAGGCCCCCCGACTGGCCCTCGTCGCGCTCGAGCGGATAGTGGGGCACGTACTCGCCATAGGCAGCGACCGCCGCGGGTTTTCCGGGGTGCGTGCCGTCGGCGTCGTTCGGACCGTAGTCGTGATCGTCCCAGATGTAGGCGATGGGCGCGGAGCGATAGAGGGACGACTGCCGCTCGGAGGCGAGCACCTTGTCGAAAGCCCGGCGAAACTTCGCCGGGTCGTTCTCCGCGATGTTCTCGTAGTGGAAGTCCCCCATGTGGAGCGTGAAAAGGGGCTGGAGGGACTCCATCGTCTCGAAGATCCGGTGGTTCGATCCCGTCCTGGCGCAGGAGCCGAAGACGAATCGGAACGACGAAGGCCCCTGGACGAACGTCCGGAAGCGGCCGCCGAGAACCGCGCCGTCCCCAACGGCCACGCGGTAGTCATAGGCGGTTCCCGGCGACAGACCTTCGAGGTGGAATGTCGCGATCCCGCTCGCGCTGATCTCGCTTGGCGGGATTTCCGCCTCCCCGACCAGAAGCCGGGGCTCGCCGGAGTCGCCGACCTTCGCCTTCACGACGGCGGAGCTCTCGGTCACCGCGCCCGACCAGACCCACTCGATGGGTCCGCGGGCGATGACCCCGGGCGAGAAGGGCAAAAGGCCGAGGAGCAGAACGAGGCCAAGGCGGGGCCAGATGCGATTCATCACCTT
>DAISKN010000470.1:0-5835 GCA_036820975.1 Acidobacteriota bacterium
GTTCGCCGAGACCAGTCCCGGCGTCGAGCTTCTCGAGCGGACGAAGGACGGCGCGCGCCTGCGGCTCGAGAGCTCCGAGCCCCTCGAGGTTGCGTCGATTCTACGGCGCATGGTGGAAGCCGGTTGCGAAGTGACCGAGTTCCGCCGCGAGGAGATGAGGCTGGAAGATGCGTTCATCGAGAGGCTGAAGAAGAACGGGAGCTCGGCATGAGCGATCGGCTGAGCCCCATCCTGGTGAAGGAGCTGCGACAGGGCATCCGGAGTCAGCTCTTCACCGGGTCGTTCCTCGTCGTTCAGGCGCTGCTTTTCGTCTTCGGCCTGAGCTTCGTCTCGAGCGACTCGCTCCAGAATGATCCCGCCGTCGACTCCCTGTTCTTCTGGACGACGCTCGCGCTTCCTCTCCTGGTTCTCGTCCCGGTTTCGGCGAGCCAGGCGATCGAGCGCGAAGTCAGCGGCAGGACCCTCGAGCTCCTCCTGGTCACGCGTCTTTCCTCCTATCGCATCGTTCTCGGGAAATGGGCCTCGGTCGTCGTTCAGGCGAGCCTTCTCCTGGTGAGCGCGCTTCCGTACGTGATCCTGCGCTACTTCCTCGGCGGGGTCGACGTCGTCGGCGAGCTCCTGACGCTGGGCGGGCTTCTGCTGGGCTCGGGCATCCTCGCTGGAATCGCGATGGGGTTCTGGTCTCTGAATCTGCCCCGGCTCGGCAAGTGGGCGGCGGTGCTGCTCCTCATCTGGGCGGCGCCGGTCCTGCTGCTCATGGTCTTCTCGCCTCACGGAAGCCTCTCGGCTCCGTTCGGACTCGCGCGCCTCGCCTGGCTCTACGGAACGCTCGTCATGCTGGTGATGATCGAATCCGCGGCCGCGCGCATCGGGCCGCCCTCGGAGAACCACTGGACTCGGGTACGGGCTCTGGCACTGCTCTCTTTCGGAATCGCTTTCTTCTACGACGGGATCGAAGCCGTGCTGGCGGCGGTGGGTGCTTTGGTCATCGGGCTTCCCGTCGCCGTCGCCTCCATGACCGAGAACCGGCGCCCCCTGCGGCGCCTGTACGAGCCTTTCCTCGCAGGCTCGGTCCTTCGGCGGCTTCTGCTCTTTCCGTTCTCGCCGTCGTGGCCGGGAGGTGTCGCGTTCGCGGCGCTCCTGCTGGTCCTCGCGCCTTTTCTTCCGGGGCTTCGGGGCGAGATCGGACTCGTCGCCTGGATCGCGATCGCCGGGACGTTCCTCGTGCCCGCCGCGCTCGTACGCGGGGTGTATGCCGGCTCGCGCCCGCTGCTGCGCTACATCGTCATCCTCGTGCTTTCCTCGCTTCCCATCTACCTCTACGCCTTCGCGGAATCGGCGGAATCGAGCGTGCTCTCCGTCATTCTGCAGTCGGTCTCCGGGCTCTTCGCCCCTCTCGCTCTCGTCGTCGAGCTCGCCCATCCCGATGGCTACGAAGGGTCGGCGTTTGCCCGTGCGATGCTGATTGCGGTGACGGCGACCTCGGCTCTGGTCACGCTCCTCGCGGCGCGGCGGGATTGGGAGAGGATCGCCTCCCTGTTCGAGGAGTCGGAGGTTTGACCCCGGCCTGGATGGAAAGCGCCCGCGGCGCCGCCGGCTACTTTCGCCTTCCATTTCGCTCGCGGACCTGGAGCGGTCGCGTCGGTAGCTGGGCCGGAAAGGGCTCCGGCGGCTCCATCGACTTCCAGGACCACCGTCCCTACGTGCCGGGCGACGACCCCCGCCACGTCGACTGGCAGGCCTATGCCCGAACCGGCCACTACGTAATGAAGCTGTACCGCGAAGAGGTGAGCCCCGCCGTCGATCTCGTTCTCGACGGCTCGCGCTCCATGAGCTTCGACGAGAGCAAGAAGCGGCGGACGCTCGAGCTCTTCGCTTTCGTCCTTCTGAGCGCCCGGACGAACCAGGGCGCGGCTCGGGCCTGGATCCTCGGCGAAGACGGCCCCTCGCCCGCGAGCCCCGCGCTCGTTCTCGAAGGACGCCTCGATCCTTTCGACCTCGTCGACTCGCGCGCCCTCGCGGGAGGCGTCGGAGCCGCGACCCTCGGCGCGGTTCCGTTCCGGCCGGGGTCGCTTCGAGTGCTCCTCACGGACGCCCTCTTTCCCGATCCGCCGGAGGCGATGGTTCGTCCGCTGGCCGCCGGCAGGGGACGGGGAGTGGTGCTCGCGCCGAGCGCCCGCTCCGAGTCTTCTCCCGACTGGATGGGCGCCATGGACTTCGAGGACTGCGAGACCGGCGCTCGAAGACTCGAGCGGATCGACGAGACTCGCCTGGCGGATTACGGAGCGCGCTACCGAAATCACTTCGATCAGTGGCGAGCGGCGTGCCGCAGATACGGCATCGCGTTCGCGCGGATTCCTTCCGAAGAGGAGCTGATGCAGGCGCTCCGCGAACGCGCCCTCCCCGAAGGCGTGGTCGAGCCCTGCCGATGAGCTTCGCATACCCTTTGGGGCTGCTCACTCTGCTGGGCGTTCCCGCCGTCCTCGCGATTCATCTCCTTCGCGTGCGCGCGCGGCGGCTCCCGGCGAGCACGCTCTTCCTCCTGCCGGTCTCGGAGGTCCTGACCGAAGCAGGGCGGCGCTTCGACCGGCTGCGACCGACGTCCCTTCTCTGGGTTCAGCTCGCCGCGGTCGCGCTCCTCGCGTGGATCCTCGCGGAGCCGCGGTGGCTTCGCGAGGACTCGACCCGTCGCGTCGTTCTCGTCGTCGATGTCTCGGCCTCGATGAGCGCGTTCGAGAACGCGCTCCCCGAAGCCCTTCGCGGGAACCTCGACAGGCTCGGCCGCGCGGCTTCGAGAACCGAGTGGGTGGTTCTCGCCTCCGACCCGCGCGAGAAGACACTCTACTCCGGAAGCTCGGCGGAGGAGGCGATCGCCGCGGCGGCGTCGTTGCCGGCGCGCCTGCCGCGACACGACGAAGCTCCGGTTCTCGCCACCGCTCGCTCCATCGCGTCTCCCGCCGGGCTCGTGGTCTACCTCACCGATCACGCCGCCCCGACCCCGCCGGGAGTCGAGCTCCTCTCGGTCGGCTCGCCCCTCGCGAACGTGGGATTCGCCGGGGTCGAGGTGACGGAGGAGGGAAGCTACCGAGCCATCGTGAAGACCTCGAGTGGGAATCGCGAGAGACGCCAGTGGTGGGTCGAGCGGGAAGGGGGCTCGAAGGGGGCGGTCGAGACCCTCGATCTCGCGCCTTTCCAACTCGCGTTCGTATCCGGGGAATTCGAAGCGGACGAGGAGCGGTTGATCCTCGTCCTGGAAGGCGATGGATTCACTCTCGACGATCGCCTTCCCCTCGTTCGACCGCGGCCGAAGCTCCTCCGGGTTTACGTGGCTCCCGAGCTTTCGACGAATCGGTTCGTCGGCCGTTTCGTCGAAAGCCTCGCTTCCGTCGAGCGGGTTTCCGCTTCGGAATCGGCCGACCTCGTCGTCGCGCGCATCCGCGATCCGTCGAGGCCCTCGATCGTCTTCCTTCCTCCCGCCGCGGGGAGCGTTTCGCCGGCAGGCGCGCTCACGGCGGAGAAGGACGCTCTCACCGACGGACTGAGCTTCCAGGGCCTTCTGGTCCGCGCTTCCGGTCCGGCGCCCGCCGGCGCCCATCGAGCTCTTCTGTGGCAGGGGAAAGAGGCGCTGGTCCTCGTGGCCGAAAGCGGGAGCGCGAGCCCCGGTCTCGTCGTGCGGTTCCCGCTCGAGTCGTCGAATGCCGACCGCGTTCCCGCCTTCGTTCTCCTTCTGCACCGGTTCGCCGAGTCGGTCCGTTCCTCCGTTGTCGGCTTCGAGCAGAGAAACGTGGAGGCGAATCAGCTTCTCCATGTTGCCGGATCGAATTCGGGAGATCGCGCTCCGAGCGAGCCCGGGTTCTTCGACGTTCGTAGCGTTCCTCACGGGCGTAACGGGGGAGAGCTCCTCTTTCGCGGCGCGGCCCGATTCGCCGACGTGCGGGAATCGGACCTCACGCGCGCCGCGCCTCGCGGGCTCGGGGCCGAGGTCGACCGGGAAGTGCTTCGGAGGAACAGCCTTCCCGATCCGCTTCGTTCTCTCTGGATCGTGACGCTCGTCGGCCTCGTCGTGGGCGCCTCGGCGCTCCAGGAAGGACCGAACAGGAAGCGCTGAGATGACCTTCGCTTCTCCCGAGTGGCTCGTGCCGTTCGCGGCCATCGTGCTCCTGGCGGCGCGATGGCGGCGACCCAGGATTCAGCGGCCCTTGCGCGCGTTCGCGCTCGTCCTTCTCGGATTGACCCTCGCCGGACCCGGGATCCGTGGAACGACCGAAGGGCTGGACCTGTGGGTGCTCTCGGATCTCTCGGCCTCGGCGCGGGAGCTTCTCGTGCCCCGAATGCGCGAGATCGAGGGCCTCCTGGAGGAGGGGAGGACCCGCGACGACCGGCTGTTCTTCGTCGATTTCGCCGAGGAGGCGAGGCTGCGCGGCACGAGCGAGTCGGAGTCTCCCGAGGGGTTGGGAGAAGAGACGCGCCTTTCGAGCGCTCTCGGCTTCGCGCTCTCGTCGATGGACTCGAGCCGGAGCTCGAGGATCCTGCTCCTGACCGACGGCCACCCGACGGAGCCGCTCGATGGGATAGCGGAAAGGCTCGGGAGGCAGGAAGTCGCTCTCGACCTGCGGCTCCTCCTGCCTCCGAGCCGGAGGGACGTGAGGGTCGAGGCGATCGAGATGCCCGCGAGGGGAAGGCCGGCGGAGCCCTTCACCATCGAGGCACGCTTCCGCGGCGACGAGGACGGAGAGATCCGATTCGAGGTTCTGCGAAACGGTCGAGTGCTGGCGCGGGAGGCGGCGACTCTCGACGGCGGATTCGGCGCCGCGCGTTTCGTCGATCGTCTTCCGCCGGCGGGAGGCGCCCTTCGCTACGAAGTGCGGCTCGAGGGGCGAGATGACGTCCCCGGGAACGACTCCGCTTTCGCCTGGATCGAGATCGAAGGGGGGCCGCGCCTCCTTCTGATCACCGCTTACGCCGAGGATCCTCTGGCGGCGGTTCTGAGGACGAAGGGCTTCGCGGTCGACTTGGTGACGGAGCCCGCGACACTCACCATGGGCGACCTCGCGGGAGCCCGAGCCGTCGTCATCAACGACGTGCCGGCGACGCACGTTCCTTCCGATCTCCTGGCCGCGCTCGATTCCTGGGTCCGGGTTCAGGGCGGAGGGCTGCTGATGGCCGGAGGGCAGTACAGCTTCGGCTCCGGGGGATACTTCCGGTCCTCCGTCGATTCTCTGCTGCCGGTCTCGATGGAGCTTCGAGAGGAGCACCGGCTGCTCAGCGTCGCGATGGCGATCGTCCTGGACCGCTCGGGGAGCATGGCGGCAGGTGTCGCGGGAGGGCGAACGAAGATGGATCTGGCGAACGACGGAGCGGCGCGGAGCATCGAGCTTCTCGGCCCCTCGGATTCGGTGGCGGTCTTCGCCGTCGACAGTCAGGCTCACGCGGTCGTCCCCCTCACCCCGCTCGGTGCCGGCACGACGGAAATAGTCGACAAAGTCCGCCGCGTCGAGAGCATGGGGGGCGGCATTTTCGTCTACGAGGGGCTGAGCGCGGCATGGAACGCGATTCGGGGAGTGCCCGCGGGACGGCGGCACGTCATTCTCTTCGCCGACGCCGCGGACTCGGAGGAGCCGGGCGAATACCGCGCGCTCCTCGAGGAGATGACGTCGACGGAGACGACGGTGAGCGTGATCGGCCTGGGAAGCGCCGAGGACGTCGACGCCGGTCTACTTCAGGACATCGCCGCCCGGGGTAAGGGCCGCGTCTTCTTTCATTCGGATCCCGAGACGCTTCCCGCGCTCTTCGCCCAGGAAACCGTCGCGGTCGCGCGCTCGGCGTTCATCGACG
>DAISKN010000471.1:0-5804 GCA_036820975.1 Acidobacteriota bacterium
ATCCTCGGCTTCCGGAACTCGAGAAACTCGGCGTCGAGCTTGACCACGTCCGGATAGCCCCTTTGCGCGAGCAGCGGCGCCGACGCGCCCAGGATCATCGTGATTGCGATTGCCGGCAGTTTCGTCTTCCTCATGGATTCACCTTCCTGTTTCTCAGATGACCAGGCCATCCGGGCCGGCCGCGGCCCCGAACCGTTCGAAGGCGAATGGCGCGACCGGAAGCGAAGGCTCCCGGCCAAGGACCATTTCCGCCATCACCCGCCCGACGGAAGGAGAGAGCATGTAGCCGTGCCCGCTGAAGCCCGCCGCCTGAAAGTAGCCGTCGAGCCCCGCCACCCCCCCGAGGAACGGATGGCCGTCGGGTGATGTGTCGTAGTACCCGTCCACCAGCCGCTTGATACGGGTGTCCGAGAGCGACGGCATCATGTCCAGGAAAAGGCTCGCGACCTGTTCGGTATAGGCCCAGTCGTCCCTGCGCTCCTTCGCTTCCCGCAGGTAGCCCATGTAGACGACGCCGTCGATGAGCTGCTTTCCCGCCCAGCCGAGATCCATAGCCGCGACCAAGGGCTCGAGGACGCGCCGCTCGATCCGCTCCGTATAGAGCATCCTTCGCCTTTCGACGGTGATGGGAAGCTCGATTCCGAGGGGCTTCGCCAGAGCCGGGCTGTCGCAGCCGGCCGCCAAGATCAGGTTCTGCGCTTCGATGAGACCCGTTGGGGTGGTGACGCCGGTTACCCGGCTCTCCCGCCGCTCGATTCGAAGCGCGGGCTCGAGGCGAACCCGGGCGCCCTGGTCCTTCGCCCGCTGCGCCAGGAGCTGGGTGAGCCCGTCGGAGTCCTCGATGAAGCCGTCGCTTCCGCAGAAGCTTCCGCCGACCACCCCCTCGAGATTGAGCTCGGGCACGATCGTCGCGATGTCCCCGGGAGCCAGGAGCCTCGAAGGGATTTCCAGCCGGTTCTGGAGAGCGACGTTCTTCCGGAAGAGCTCGAAGGTCGAAGGCGAGTGAGCGAGGAAGAGGTAGCCCGTCTGCCGGAATGGAAGCGGGAATTCCGGGTGGAGCTCCTCGTCGATCCTCTCGAAGAACCTCACCGACTCCCGCGCGTAGAGGCACGCGGTCTCGTCCTGCCACTGCGATCGGATCCCTCCGGGGCAGACGCTCGTCGCTTTCGACGCCAGGTAGTCCTTCTCCAGGAGCACCACGTCGCGGCAGCCGAGGCGGGTCAGGTGATAGGCGATGGAGGCGCCGATGATTCCGCCTCCGATGATGACGCACTCCGCGCGCTCGCTCATGCGTTCACTCCGGCGGCAGCGTCGAGTAGAGATTGTCGAGATCGACTCCCGCCCGGCGGAGCCCGTTCCAGCGAATCAGGAACAGGAGAGACACCGCCGAAAGGGCCAGCAGGAACACCCAGGTCGAGTGGTAGTACCAGGCGGTGAGCTCCGCGCTCAGGTCCTTCGCGATCTGCGCCGCCAGGAGCACTCCGAGGAGAATCGCTCCCGCTCCTCCGAGGAGGATCTGCGCCGGCCGAGACTTCAGGACCCGGAAGCCGGCGGCGAGCCCGGGGTTTCGGCGAGCGAGGAATACTACCGACAGGCACACCAGGGTGAAGTTCGTGAGCATGCCGATGACCAGCACGTCGACGCCGAGGAAGAAATCTCCCGCGAAATGGCAGCCGAAGATGCCCGCGGTCGCCATGAGACTGCTCACGAGAATCGCCACGTGCGGCGTGCGCCACCTCGGGTGAATCCGCGAGACCGAGCGGAAGAAGATGCCGTCCTCCGCCCAGGCGAACATCAGCCTCGACACCGCGAGCATCATGCCGGGAAGACTGTTGAAGAGGGCGATGGCCGAGAAGCCGACGATCGCCGCCGTCCAGGCGGGCGCGAGGAGGTAGCCCAGCAGTCCGGGCGCCGTGAGGTCGCTGGTCGCGGCCCTCTCGGCGATGTAGTACCAGGGGACGGCGTGGTAGACGGCCGCGGTGAACAGGAGATAGAACGCGCCCACGGAGAGGATCGAGATCCCGGTTGCGAGAGGCAGGGCGACGTTGGCGTTCCTGGCTTCACTCCCCGCCTGGGCGATGGAGTCGAACCCGATGAACGACGAGAACAAGATCGCGACCGCCGCCAGAAGTGCTCCGAGAGGAAGCGCCTCGGAGGCGAGGCGGGTGATCTGAACGCCGTCCCGCGCCGCGACGGCGGCGAGGAAATCGCCATGGTCGTGCGCGAAGCCGGTCGCGATCACGATGGCGCCACCGAAAAGGCCCAGGACCATGAGCACGATCATCGCCCGCTCGTAGGTCTTGATTCCGATGAGATTCAGATAGGTCGAGCTCCAGAGGAAGGCGAGGGCCAGGGCGAGGCGCACCGGGCCCCGCTCCATCATCGCCGCCGCCCCCGTGAGCCCGAACGACTGCGCGATGTCGCGAACGAAGGGGACGAGCACGTAGGCGACGACCCCCATGGCGAACGACAGACCCAGCCACTGCGAGAAACTGGCGACGAGCCCGAGATAAGGGTGGAGGCTCCGGCTCGCGTAGACGTAGCTGCCACCCGCACGAGGCATGGCCGACGCCATGGCGGCATAGGAGAGCGCCGCGAGGACCGCGGGGACCATCGCGAGCGCGAAGGCGGCGGTTACGTTCGGGCCGATGCCGGGCACGTTTCGCTGCACCATGATGGGGATGACGTTGATCCCGGCGCCGACCATCGAGCATACGCCGGTCGCGACCAGGCCCAGGAGCCCCATCTCCCGCGCGAGCGTGCCGCCGCCCGAAGGCGTTCCGACTTCAGTCGCCATTCGCCGACCTCTTTCCCTTCGGGAACAAAAAAAACGTTGACCCGATAGACGGCTGCGAAGTATACGGCCTCCATTCAGGCGTAGCCGAAGGAAGGTGAGAATGATCCTCGGAAGGATTTTCGTATTCGCGCTCGCCGCCGCACTCGCGGCGCCGGCATCGGGAAAGGAGCTGAGCGTCGATCGCATCACGGCGCTTCCCGCGCTCACCGGAACCGCCCCGGTTCGTCCCGCATGGTCTCGGGACAGCCGGCGAATCGCGTTTCTCTGGAACGATCGGGGAATGCCGTTCCGGGACGTCTGGGTGGCGGACGAGGAGTCCGGCGCTCCTCGCCGCGTCACCGATCTCGACCAGGAACCGAAGGACGACAGCGCGAGCCAAGGCGGCGCGTTCGGCCAGGATCCTCTCGCGGCTCTGACGCGGGCGTTTGCGGAAAGGACGCGAGGAGGGGTTTCCGATCTCGTCTGGACTCCCGACGGAAGCGCTCTGGTATTCGTCCTCGAGGGAAACCTCTTTCGCGTCCGCTCGGAGGGCGGCGCCACGGAGCAGCTCACCGTCTCCCGCGCGTCCCGGAGCCAGCTCGCTTTCTCCCCCGACGGAGCGTTCCTCTCGTGGGTCGAGGAGGGAGACCTCTGGCTCTGGAATCAGGCGAATCAGGAGCGGGTGCGGGCGACTTCGATCGGTGTCCCCGCGATCGGCGTCGTGCCCGGCGCGCGCTACAGCCGGCTCGATCGAGAGATCGTTTCCTACCGCTGGTCTCCCGACAGCCGGCACCTGGCGCTCGAGATCGACGACCGGACGAACGTGCGGAAAGAGCCCATCCCCAACTACCTCGGGGAAGCCACCCACACCCGCCATCTGCGCCGGGACTACCCCGGCGAGAACGACTTCGTCCGCGCGGTCGAGGTCTACTCCATCGCCGACGCGAAGAGAGTGCGGCCGGACCTCGGGGATTTCACATATCGACTGGTCAACTCCTACGGTTGGGCGCCCGAAGGCCCGCTCCGCCTCTTCGTCGATCAGGTATCCCAGGACGCCGTTCACCGGTGGCTCTGGCTCTTCAACCCGGAGGACGGCGCCTTGCGGCAGCTCTGGCACGACGAGCGCGAAACACGCAACTCGGCGAGGCTCACGAGCTCGCTCTGGCGAAGCGACGGCGCCGCCATTCTGTTCACGAGCGACCGGGACGGCAGGCATCACCTCCACTCCCTCGCCCTCGCGGACGGCACCGTTCGGCAACTGACCGGGGGAGAATGGAGCGTCGTTTCCCCCGCGTTCGGAGGCCCGTGGGTCGACGCATCCGCGAGAGCGCGCGAGGTCTTTTTCGTCGCCACCCGGAAGAGCCCGTACGAGCGCCAGGTCTATCGAATGCCCGAATCGGGTGGTCCGCCGGTCGAGGTAACTTCGCTTCCCGGAGTGCACACGCCGGCGCTCTCGCCGGACGGAACGAGGCTCGCGCTCCTCCATTCGAGCGACGTCGTGCCCCCGGAGCTCTACGTGGTCGGCGCCGCTGGAGGCGCCGCCGAGCGGCGACTCACCACCTCTCCTCCCGCGGAGTTCCAGGAGTACGACTGGGTCGAAGCGCGCTACGTGACCTTTCCGAGCGGCGTCGACGGAACCACGATCCACGGACGCCTTCAAGAGCCGGCGGGCATCGATCGCAGGGATCGCGGCAGGAAGTATCCCGCGATCCTCGGTCCGGTGTACTCCAACACGGTCCGGAATCAATGGCCGGGTCTCACCGGCGCCTTTCAGCAGTACCTGGTCGAGCGCGGCTACCTCGTGCTCCAGGTCGACATCCGCGGGAGCAGCGGCTACGGGCGGAAGTTCCGCGAGGACCTCTTCCTCGACTACGGCGGCATCGACGTGGAGGACCTGGCGAGCGGCGCCGCCTATCTGAAGTCGCTTCCCTACGTCGATCCCGATCGAGTGGGCATCTGGGGATGGAGCTACGGGGGTCTTCTGACCACGACGTCGCTCTTCAAGAAACCGGGCGTCTACGCCGCTGGCGCTGCGGGAGCGCCGGCGACGAACGTCTGGCACGCTCTCACCGGACAGACCGAGAACCTTCGCCGGCCCGACACCCACCCGGAGGCGTACCGCAGGAGCTCCGCGGCATCCTACGCAGAAGACCTGGAAGATCCCCTGATGCTCGTTCATGGGCTACAGGACGACGTCGTGCTGTTCAAGGACTCGGTGACTCTCGCGGAAAAGCTGATGTTGCTGGGAAAGAACTTCGATTTCGTGATTCTTCCCTCCGCAACCCATAGCTACGGCCTCAAGGACTACGTGGCGCGATTCGTGCTGACGAAGGTTGCGGAGCACTTCGATCGCCACCTCGGCCCGGGCCCAAGAGCGTCCCCACAGCGATGAGAAACCTGGGTTAGAAGGGGGATAAGGAGATAGGGAGATTTGGAGATGGGAATCTTGACCTATCCCCTTGTCCCTCTTGTCTCCCCATCCCCCTTGTATCGGGTTTCTCTTCGCGTCCTTAGCCTTTGCGTTGAAGAGATCAGAACCTCAGGATCACGCCGAGCTGGACCTGTCTCGGCAGGTACGGCTGGTTCGAGGAGCGACCCGGATTGCCGAAACCGGTGCTTCCCAGGTTGGTGTTGAACGTCGACGGATCGAGGTTGTTCCGATTGAACAGGTTGAACACCTCGAACGTGGGCTCGACGTGGACCTTCTCGCCCATGTAGGCCCTCCAGCCGATGCGAACGTCGACGCGGAATACCGACTCCGTGCGGAACGCGTTTCGCGGCACTCGCTCCCCGTCGGGAATTCCGAGGATTCCGCAGGCCCGGCTGAACCGGGGATCCAGCCCGCAGGTAGGCCGCGGAAGAAGGCCCCGGCCTTGAGGAGCCGTCGAGAAGAGATCCAGACCGTTCGCCACCGTCCGCCTCGCCGTCCCGGACCCCGCATAGACCAGCCCGCTGAAAACGAAGTTGTACGGCATCTCCCAGACCCAGTTCGATGTGAACCGGTGACGCTGGTCGTTGAGCGAGGTGC
>DAISKN010000472.1:0-5800 GCA_036820975.1 Acidobacteriota bacterium
CTTGCCGCTCTTCTCCTCGAGCTCCCTCCAGAGCGAGCGAAGGCGCGCCGAGAGCTCCGCGGTCGAAGCACCCTCCGGGAGCCGCTGCTCGGGCGCGGGAGAGACCTCGCGGACTCGATACAGCCTTCGCGCCGAGCGCTCTTCGCCCTCGGTTGGCAGCAGGCGGACGCGCTCCATACCCTGAAGGGTGACGTTGAACCGCCCGTCGGCCAGCCGCTCGTGCGCTTCCACCTTGCCGAGGGTCGCGATCTCATGCACCGGCGGGGTTCCGTAGTAGTCGGCCTGCCATCCGGGCCTCAGGAGCACGATCACCATGAGCCCGTCTCCGGAGAGGACGTCCTCGGCCATCTGGAGGTAGCGCGGCTCGAAGAGATGGAGGGGCAGCGACACCGACGGGAAGAACACCGTTTCCGGAAGCGGAAATATGGGGACGCGCTTTACTTCACTCACCCGCGCCACCATGGACAAGGGACGCGAGCTCGCGCAAGTCGTCGACGACGAAGTCCGGCTGCTCCGTCGCCTGATTCCACGGCCCCATTCCGTAGCGGACGAGGCACGAGCGGATTCCCGCGTTGCGGGCGGTCGAGTAGTCGACGGACGAATCTCCGACGAGAAGCGTTTCCGCGGATTCCGCTCCCGCCTCCTCCTGCAGGAACCACACACCGACGGGGTCGGGCTTCTTGCGCGCGAACGAGTCTCCGCCGCACACCGCCCGGAAGTACCGCCTGAGGTCGAGACCTTCGAGGATGGTGAGACTCTCGGCGACCGGCTTGTTGGTGAGAACCGCCAGCCTGTGCTGACCGCGGAGCCTCTCGAGCGCGGGCACCACTCCCGGATAGGGGCGGGTGTTCTCGAGGAGCCTCCGCCGGTAGATCGATAGATAGACGGTCTCGGCGCGCGCCAGTTCCGCCTCGGAAGTCTCGCCGAGGCTCCGCTCGAGCAGCTTCCGCACGCCGTCTCCCACGTAGCTCCGGATCCGCGAGTGGGGAAGCGCGGGACGCGCGCTCGCTTCCAGCAGATCGTTCACCGATCGCGCGATGTCCTCCCCCGAATCCACGAGGGTTCCGTCGAGATCGAAGATGATGAGCATCACGCCTCTTTGCCCGCCGAGCCTCGCCCTGCGTTATAATTTGAACGCGGCTGACCGCGTTTACCATGCTGGAGCTTTCTCGCAAGAGCGACTACGCGTTGAGAGCCGTCATCTATCTCGCCCGCATCTCCCCCGACCGCTACGGCCGGGTGAGCGAGATCGCCAGGGCCAAGGGAATTCCTCAGGCGTTTCTGGCGCAGATTCTGCCGCTTCTCGCGAATCGCGGCGTCGTGAAATCCCAGCAGGGAGCCCATGGAGGCTACGCGCTCGCCCGGGCTCCCGGCGAGATCACGTTCCTCGAGATCATCGAGTGCGTCGAAGGGCCTCTCCGCCTCAACAAGTGCGTCGAGGGTCAACACGACGACTGCGCCATTCTGGACAGCTGCGAGATGCAGAACGTGTGGAGCCAGGCGCAGGGGCAGATGGTCGGGTTTCTCAGGAGCGTCACCATGGCCGATATGCTCAAGGCCCCCAACCACGCTCCAGAGATCCATCAAGGTCCCGTCGCCATCGAGCCTCGATAACCCTTCGAGGGGCCCGGCTTCGATCAGTGCGCCGGGGTCCCACCCCCAGCGCTGTCGCTCCGGGACTCGCTTCCGCCTCCGCCCTTCGGGCTTCGGCGAGACCTCGCCGGAGCGCTTCGCTCGAAGGGGGGTCGCTCGCCCTGCGCTTGGGATCACAGGTCGTACTCCTCGGCCCGATGCATGTCGAAGGGCCCGTGCTCGGGATTCGGCGCGAAACCCCGGAGCTCGGCGTGACATCGGTAGCAGACCGTCACCTCCGGGAGGCGGTGGTACAGCGCGAAGTCCGCGAGGCTCGCGAGCGCGAGAACGGCGATCGCCGCGGGCACGTCCCAGAGCGCGTAGGCGACGCTCGACAGCACGATCGTCGCGGTGACCGCGGCGCATCCCAGCTGCTGCGGAAAATCTTTTCGGGTGTAGAAGTACAGGTTCTCGCACTGCGGACATCGGTCGACGGGACCGGAGGCGAGAAGGCTCGGGCTCGGCGCCGGCGGGGTTCGGTGCCCGCACTCGACGCAGAGCCCCGCGTCGGTGGCGGGTGGAATCGCGTAGACGTTGTACCGGCGGCAGGAGCCGCAGAAGAAGCCGACCTGAGGTCCGCTCATAACGGATGGCCGGTGGCGACCCGGAGAAACGACGAGATCAACTCTCCGAAGAGGACCAGGATCAGGAGGACGTAGAGGAGCCCGGTCGCCGATTGGGTGGAGCGGATCTTCACCGTCTGCCAGATGAGGCCGGCGAGGAGCAGCGGGGCGCCGAGTCCCATGAGACTCCGGAAGAGAAAGAAGAGCCCGTTCGTCGAGAAGATGACGTCGGCCGCGCGCCCGATGCGAAGAATCTCCCAGCCGCCGTAAGACAGGGCGGCCGCCACCGCCACCCAACGGGCGGCGACCGCGAGCGAGACCCATAGAGCTCCGTCGCGGAGCGGTGTGATCGAAAGGCTGGTGTCCACCAGATACCAGTGCCCCAGGATCATCGTCACCGCCACCGCCCCCAGGAGGAGCGCCGAGCTCAGGCTTCCCAGGACCGCGACCCACTGCGGAGTCGCGGCGCCGGAGCCCGCGTCGAGGACGAGTACGAGAACCGCCGCAGCCGCCGCGAGAGCCGCGAGCGGCTTCCGGTTCTCGTCGCGAGCCGCCATCGTGAGATACCAGACCGCGGCGACGAGGCTCAGCGCGGCCCAGGCGAGCCGCGCGCGCGTGGAAGAAGAACTCGTCATCGCGGCGAACGCGGAGAGGAGCGCGCTCGAGGAAGCGCAGAAGCGCAGAAACCCGACGGGAAGGCGATGGAACAGCGAGAGAATCGCCGCGAGCAGGAGGCCTCCGGCGCCGAGATGGCCCGCGAGCGCCGCGGTCACCTGAGTGATCATTCTTCAGTGCGCGCGCGCTCTTCGCGCGCGCGCTCCCCGCGCTCCTCGCGCGGGGAGGATGGGGCCCTCCCGCCTCCGCCCTTCGGGCTTCGGCGGGCCCGCCGAAGCGTTGCGACGGCGGGCCGGGCCCCGCCGCTCCGCTCTTAGCCGAGCTTGTGGCGGATGAAGTACGAGAGCTCGGGGGTGAGCTCCGTGAGCTCCATCCCGTCTTCGACCGGCGTTTGGCAGCCGCGAGCCCGGACGGGAAAGAGCGCCTCTCTCCACTTCACGCTGAGCTCGCAATTGCCGCACTCGTCGTTCCAGCAGAACCTTCCCAGCACGGGAAATTCCACCTTCACTATATCTTGAACGCAGGCGAGAAGACTCTCTCCGGCGGGAACGACGAACCTCCGGCCTTCGATGAAGACCCCGACGCCGGCGTCGGAGGGTGGTCGATGGGTTATTTCAGACCTGGAAGGACTCGCCGCAGCCGCAGCTTCCGGTCGAGTTCGGGTTGTTGAATTTGAAGCCCGAGCCCATGATGTCGTCGACGTAGTCGATCTCGGTGCCATCGAGATAGAGATGGCTGCGCGGATCGACGAAGAACCGGACGCCGTTCTGCTCGAAGACCTCGTCACCGGCCGCGGCCTCGTCGTCGAGCGCGAGCTGATACTGGAAGCCCGAGCAGCCGCCGCCGACGACGCGGACCCTGAGCCCGGCCTCGGGGCGCCCATTCTGCTGAAGGAACTCCTGCACTTTCGTGGCGGCCAAAGAAGTAATCTTGAGCATCGAACCTGTCTCCTCGGATCTCGGAAAGTTTAACTCGTTTGTCGGTACAGCGATCCGAAATCTGACCAAAAAGCTCAGACATCAGTATAGCGAGCGCCTCCGCGGACTGTCAAGAACGGGAGAGCGTGCTACCATGGACGGTTCCCGGCAAACGCGAGGCCCGATGGAAACAAAAGCGCTCTACGATCTGCACCTGCATACCACGGCTTCCGACGGCCGGCTCACGCCCCGCGAGCTGGTGCGCGCGGCGAAGTCCTCGGGACTCAGGGCTTTCGCCGTCACCGACCACGACACCGTCGAGGGGATTCCCGAGGCGATGGAGGAAGCGGCGGCCCTCGGAGTCGAGCTCATTCCCGGAGTCGAGGTGAGCGCGAACTTCGGAGACGCCCCGGTCCACGTGCTCGGTCTGTTCATCGAGTACCGTGAGCCGTGGCTCGCGAATTTCTTCTCGGAAGCGAGCCGCAGGCGCATCGAGCGAGTGCACGAGATGGTCGGGAAGCTGGTCGCTCTCGGCGTCGAAATCGAGGCAGAAGCGGTGTTCGCTCGCTCGAGCCACGGGACGGTGGGTCGTCCTCACGTCGCCGAAGTCCTCGTCGAGCGGGGGGTGGTGCGTACGATGCGCGAGGCCTTCGAGCGTTACCTCGGGCAGGACGGCCCCGCGTACGTCGGCTACGAGAAGGTCACGCTCCGGGATGCCGTGGACCTCATTCGCCGCGCCGGGGGAGTGGCGTCCCTGGCCCATCCCGTCCTCCTTCGCGACGACAGTCTCATCCCCCGTATGGTCGACGACGACCTCCAGGCGATCGAGGTGTTTCACAAGGACCACACTCCGGAGAAGGCCGCGGAGTACGACGCTCTCGCCTCAAGCCTCGGCCTCCTCCACACCGGGGGCTCGGACTTCCATCGGTCCGAGAACGGCGAGCCTCCACAGCTCGGATGTCCCGAGCTGACGGAGGAGGCATTCGAGAGGCTTCGCGCTTCGACACGGTAGAATCAGTCATCAGACATCAGTGCGGAACTTGGACTCACCGGCGATGCCTGGTCTGCGGCCCTTCTTCGACTGATGACTGATGACTGATGACTGATGCTCATGCGTCGCCGAGTCGCCTCGATTGACGATATCCCCGACGGAGGCGCGATAGCCGTCGACGTCGGAGAAAAGCGGATCGCTCTGTTTCGCCACCAGGGCGAAGTGTTCGCGCTCGACGAGACCTGTCCCCATCGCGGGGGACCCCTCCATGACGGTGCCGTCGATCGGGGTGTGGTCCTCTGCCCCTGGCATCAGTGGCAGTTCGATCTGAAGACGGGCTGCTCTCCGGTGAATCCCCTCTCCCGGGTCAAGGTGTACTCCGTGCGTCTCGAGGGCACGGACGTCTTGCTGGAAGTCGACTAGCAGGGGTTTGAAAATGCAGGCCGCCGGCATCTTCAGGCCGCGGGTGCAGGGCCCCGCGGCACGGTGCACTCTAGATTCGGCGCAGGCTTTCCCGGGCCGCCTCGAGCGTCCGATCGAGGTCCTCCGTCTCGTGAGCGAGCGAGAGGAAGAGCGCCTCGTACTGTGACGGGGGCAGATGGACTCCTCGCTCGAGCATCCCGCGGAAGAAGACCGCGTGGCGCCTCGTATCGGAGCGGGTCGCGCTCTCGAAATCGCTCACCGCGCCCTCGGAGAAGAAGAGCGTCAGCATCGAGCCGACGCGGTTGACGGCGAACGGCAGTCCGAGCTCCGAGAGGATCTCGAGGAGACCTTTCTCCAGGTAGGCCCCGCTCCGTTCGAGTCGCTCCCAGCCGCTCGACTCCTCGAGCGCCCGGAGCTGCGCCAGCCCGGCGGTCACCGCGAGCGGGTTTCCAGAAAGAGTGCCCGCCTGGTACACCGGGCCCGCGGGGGCTATGAGCTCCATGAGATCGCGGCGGCCGCCGTAGGCTCCGACCGGCAGGCCGCCCCCGATCACCTTCCCGAGAGTCGTCAGATCGGGCCGTACGCCGTAAAGCTCCTGGGCGCCGCCGGGAGCCACGCGAAAACCCGTCATGACCTCGTCGAAGATGAGAAGTGCCCCT
>DAISKN010000473.1:0-2436 GCA_036820975.1 Acidobacteriota bacterium
GCTCCCAGACGTGGGGGAACCTCACCGCCAGCTGCTCCAGGGCTCGCGCGACTCCCGCGTCGTCGCCCCCTTCGATCGCGAGCGCCGGCTTTTCTCCGAAGGCCCGGGGCATCACCCGGATCGCGCCCACCCCCGGATCGAGCGCTGTTCTCGCGGGGAGGAGCGGATGCTCCCCGATCAGAACCAGGGTGGGCTCCTCCTCGGGGGTCTCGATCTCGACGGGGAGCTTCGCGATGGGGATTGCGATTCCGGTTCCTTCGAGCCCGAGGCGCGCGGCGAGATCGACGGTACCCTGATGGCTCCCGGCGGGACTCAGAACCGCGTCGATGCGGTCGGCGATGAGGTTCTGATCCGAGTCCCCGAGAAGTCCCTCCGGAGTGTAGAGATTCGAGAGGTCGAGATCGTGCTTCGCTCCCGCGCCGGGACGGGGAGGGCTCGCCCCCGGGCTCGTCGGCGCGGGCCCCGACGAGGCCTCGACCTCCACCCGGCGGCTCCCGGCGATGAGCCGGGCGGTCACCTTCTCGACGTGCTCGTACGACAGCGCCCCGGCGAGGGCGTTTCGCGCGCGGTCGAGCTCCTCCGGAGAGCTCAGCTCCAGCTCGAGCTTCAGGAGCGTTACTCCGTGGCGGGTGAACCGCATCTCCTCGGTCCGCGCGGAGCGCGGAACGAAACCGAGGCGCGCGCCGATGTCGGCGTTGACCGTCTCGATCGTCGGCCCTTCGGGATCCCAGAGATGCGGCAGCCGCCCCGCGAGCGCGGCGGCCGCGGCGCGAAGCCCTTCGTCGTCGGCGCCGCTCACGACGACGCCTCCGGACTCGATCGCCACCCGGCCTTCCCCCGGCCGCAGGGATTCTCCCGCGCGCCGGAGCTCGACCACGATCCCCTGGGTGCTGCCGGTGAACGGAAGATCCATCGCCATGGTCTCGAACCCGAGCCGAGCCGCGACGTCCGATGCCGCGGCGACGTCGGCGGGGAAGGGCGACTCGCCGAGAACGACGCGGGCGCTCACGAAGTCCGCCAGCCCGTCGCCGTTGCGGTCTTCGACGAGGAAGCCTCGAGAGAACAGGTCTTCGAGCCCTCGGAGCTCCTGGGCGCGCGAGGCCGAAGCGACGATCCAGCAGAGAAGCGATAGGGCGAGGGGTCTCATGGGCGCGCATTATGAACTGCTATAGTTCCCAAATGAACTCGCCCGCGCGGACGGCGGCGATCTTCCTCGCCCTCGCCCTCGCTTCCTGCGGGCCCGCCCCATCTCCCTGGGAGCCGGAGGACGCTCGACGGACGAAAGAGGAGCTCCATCGGCTGGCGAAGGAGCGCGTCCTCGGCGGCGAACTGGCGCGCGCCGATGGATGGGTCTACTCCATCGATGTTTCTCTACTGATGATCTTCTCGGCTCTCGAGGGAGACCGGGAGCTCTACGGAAGCCTCGAGCGCTTCGCCTCGGAGCACCTCGTGCTCGATCTCGAAGACGATCCCTATACCCGGGGGTTCGTCGTCTGGAGATATCGCGAGGGAGTTGCGCCCGACGCCTCCGGCACCACGGAGGCTCTTCGACTCGCAGAAGGCTACTGGAGGGGAAGCCTCGCCTTCGATCGGCCGGCGGACCGGGAGCGCGCTCTCGCGATCCTCGAAGGCTACGCGCGGCATCAGGCCGAAGAGCAGGGAATCTGGATGATTCGCAACTACTTCAACCTCGGCACCCGGAGCTTCGCCACCAATTCGTTCCTGGTGGACTACGCGCCCGATTTCGTCGCCGAAGCCGCGGCGGCGACGGGGAACGCCCCTCTCCTGGAGATCGCGGAGAAGTCCTACGACCTCATCGAGCGGGCGCAGTCGAAGTCCGGGCTCCTGTACGACATCGTTCAACCCGAGGTGAAGACCCTCCTCGACGACGACCGCATGGTGGTCTTCTCGCCGAACGACGCCATCCAGATCTCGAACGCCGCGACGGTCGCTGCCTGGTCGGTACGGGGCAGGCCGGCCGTCGCCCGCCGGGTCCTCGACTTCTGCCACCAGCGCATGCCGGAGCTCAAGGGGACGTACTACGGCCGCACGGGAGAGATCGCCCGGGACAAACGTCCGGGCATCGAGGCCTGGGCCTCTCTCGTGCGGCTCGCGGTCGCGCTCGAGAACGACGACGCGCTCGAAGCTTTCTATCCGTTCCTGGTCTCGAACGCGGGGCGGAAATGGCGCATCCCCGATGATGCCTGGCTGTACGTCGTCGCCGAGCTACTCCTCGGACTTCAGGCGGTGGCGCCCGCCCGATGAAGCGCCGCCCGCGTCAGCGGCCCCGTCCCACGATGAACGGAAACTAGGCCTTCTTCAAGGCGCTCACCGAAGATTCTGATTGCGCTGTCGAGACCTCGACCTGTTCGCCGACGACCTACCAAAGGTCGCAGGAGGCAATATCGAAGCTAAATACACCCTCATGATGGGGGC
>DAISKN010000473.1:2446-5793 GCA_036820975.1 Acidobacteriota bacterium
GGCCTTCTTCAAGGCGCTCACCACCGCCAGGAGCACCACCGCTCCCAGCGTCGCAATCACCAGCGCTCCGAGCAGGCCCGAGGCGCCGAGGCCGATGGCTCCCGCAAGATGGCCGCCGATGATGGCGCCGATGACACCGACGACGAGATTTCCGACGGGGCCGAAGCCGCGCCCCTTCATGATCTGGCCGGCGAGCCAGCCGGCGACGATTCCGATGATGGCAAACCAGAGAATGTTCATGATTCTTCCCTCCTTGACGTCATCTGAACTGCGCGGTGATCGTGGACACTTCCGCGGAAAGCGGGCGGTACGTCGAGCCGACGGCGTTCGCGAGCCCGTGCTTCTCGAGAAAGGCCTGGATCTCCTCGTTCGCCGCTCTCAGGAGCCCGAGCCCGCCCGAGGCGTCCTTGCCGTCCTCGGCGGCATCCTTCAGGTCGTTCGCCGAGCTCGCGAGACGATCGACCGCGGACATCACCGCCTTGCGGTCCGCGCTCGGGAGGCCGTTCATGTGCTCGAGCGCCGACTCGAGATTCTTCTCGAACGACTCGACGCCTCTCTTGAACTTTTCGAGGGCTTCCTCGAACTCTCGATCGGCCATCCGGCGCGCGGCCCAGCTCTCCGGGTCCGTATTCCAATCGACCCCGTAAACCTGGGACAATCGCCCCAGAGTGCCGCGGAGCCGCGGCCATTCCTTCTCGGCGCCGAAGAGCGCGCTTCCGGCGGCCGCGCGCTTCTCGATCGCGCTCGCCTGGCGCAGGAACGAGAGCACCTCGTTTCCCGACGCGTAGTCGTCCTTGAAGCGATCGCGCATCGTTTCGGCGCTCTTCTTCAGGTCTCTGAGGTATCCGTCGATCGAGACCTCGGACGTCGCGGTTCGAATCGTGGATTTGCGGTACTTCGAGTCGACCGCGCCGGTGAAGCGCTCGACGTCCTTCTTCGCTTCCTCCATCAGCTTTCGCACGTCTTCGTTCTTGAGCCGCCGGCTCTGGGCCGATGCCGCGGCTGCAGTTTCGAGGATCCCGGCAAGACCGATCAGAAGCGCTATCGAGAAACGGTTCCGCATCGTTTCCTCCCGTTCACCCTCTTGAGGAGGTGAAGGAGCGGCATTATACGGTGATTGCTTCGGTGATGTCCGTAAACTTGGTCCGTGCTTTCTGCCGCAAGTCCTTGGTTCCATTGATCACGATGTCGGCAATGTGAATTCTCCCCAAGTCTTTCGCTGTGGAGGGGGTCCCCGCGAGCTATGCTGGAGGCTCGATTCGACCGAATCGACACAGCGCGCCGAAAATTAGGAGTCAGATGATGTTTCTACAGCAATGCATACGTGTGGGCTCATTCTTGGCCACGGTTCTGGTATTGATGGCGCCCGGAAACGCCGCCGCCCAGATTTTCGGCTCCGATCCCGAAAGTCTCAAGCGGACGGACAAGCTCATCGGCAAGGCCGAGGGCACGGTGAAACAGGCGGTATCCGCAAGGGAGGAGATTCAGAAGACCCTCGATTCCTACAACGCCGTATTCAAGAGCGACGTCAAGGACGTGCGCGATGCGTACAAGTCCGTGGAGAAGGGTATCGAGCGCACGGAAAAACAACGGGAAGCGGTCAAGCTGGCCATGGACGAGATGAAGGTCGAGGCGGACGCCTACTTCGCGAGCTGGACCGAGAGCTTGCAGCAGATCGAAAGCGCCGACCTGCGCAAGCGCAGCCAGGACCGGATGGCGGAGACTCGGGGGCACTTCGATGGCGTCCTCAGTGCCGTCGCCGACGCGCGCGCGCAGTACGAGCCCTTCGTGAAGAACCTCAAGGACCAGTGGACGTACCTGGGCCACGACCTGAACGCGGAGGGAATCAAGAGCCTGAAGCCGGACGCCGACAAGCTGAACGCCCAGGCGGTCGAATTGTTCAAGAAGATCGACGCGGGAATGAAGAAGGCGAACGACTACATCGCTTCGCTGAAATCCTCCAGACCCACCACCTAACGGGAGGCGCTCCGGCCCCTTTTCGGGGCCGGAGCATCGCGCTGCTAGACTACGTCCGTGCCGGACGGAGCGAACGGTGTAGCGCGGTACTACGACGTCAACACCCGCACCTTCCTCGCCCGCGGCGAGGGCGGAGCCGACGGCATAATTCACCGCGCCGTCTGGGCAGAGGGCGTTCGCGACCGGTCCTCGGCGTTTCATTTCGTCCACGAACTCATCCTCGAACAGATCGCGGCTCTGGGCTCCTCGCGGGCGAGAGTCCTGGATCTAGGCTGCGGTGTCGGCGCGAGCCTTCTCTATCTTCTTGGCCGGTGCGATGGCGAGGGCTTCGGCATCACGCTGAGCGGCGAGCAGTACGAGCTCGCCCGGAAACACGGCGGCGCCGAGTGGCTTCGGGGGGACTTCTGCCGCGATCCGCTCCCGCCCGAGGTCGACCTCGCCTACGGTATCGAGTCCTTCGTACACGCGAGCGATGCGCGAGCTTTCTTCCGGAACGTCAGCGGAGCGCTCCGGCCGCGAGGACGCCTGGTGCTCGTCGACGACTTCCTCGTCGGTGACGGGACGAAGACGCCGGTCCACGATTTCGCCTGGGGTTGGCACGCGGCGTCGCTTCTCGCGCCTCCCGAGGTCGACGCGATGGCAGCGGAGTCGGAGCTGGAGCTGGTCTCCGACCGGGACCTCACGCCGTACCTAGCGCTCGACCGTCCCCGCGATCGGGCGCTCGCCCTGTTCCTGCCGCTCCTGCGGCCGTTTCTTCCCGATACGCCGCGGGCTCGATCGCTGGTCGGAGGCAATGCTCTCCGGATCTGCCTGAAGCGGGGACTCGTCGAGTACCGTTTCCGGGTATGGGAAAAGAGAGCCCAATCGGCGGGCGTCACCGAATGCGGGAGCGCCTCAACGACGATTTCAGCCAGCCGCGGGCGCTGTTCCGGCTCTTCGACGCCGCCCGGAAGCGGGGACTCTTCTCGAACGTCGCCGCGGCCCTGAAGGCGATCGGATGAGGGCGGGTTATCATAGGCCTCGATGCCTTGGAAGACTGCCCGGCTCCTCGTAAGCGCCGTACTGCTCTGCGCCGCCGGTCCGAGCGGCGCAGAGCCCAGGCTCTACGAGATCGATCCCCAGCACCTCACTCTGGGGTTTCTGGTGGAGCACGTCGGATTCGCCAAGGTCCTGGGCCGATTTTCCGACGCGGAGGGGTCCTTCACTTTCGACGAGTCGACGGGCCTGATTTCGGACGTCCGGGTGGTGGTGAAGACCGCGAGCGTCGATACCACGGTCGAGGCCCGCGATCGCCATCTGAGGAGCGCGGATTTCCTGGACGTCGAACGGTTCCCGGAGATGATCTTCGAATCGAAGGGGACGACGAAGCT